>NZ_JAUBQD010000178.1:0-1000 GCF_036701085.1 Microcoleus sp. Pol7_A1 | reverse complement strand
ACTTGTCGCCAGCGACCGTTGCCGTTCAAGAGTGCGGTGACGATCACGATTTAATCGCTGTTTAGTCTAAACTCCAATATAAAGGCTATGCAGCAAGCTCTCGCAGGCTATTGTCAATTATTCATATCAATACTTCGGATGGTGTGTGATTTGCAACTGTAGAATAAGGGTTTCATGGCGATTCGGCAATCCATCTGCTTAGCCGTAAATCAAGGGTTTCAGGCTACGACTTAAAAAGTTTCCAAACTATTGGAAGCTATAAAAAAACTAAAGATACCAAATTTTTGCCAAAAGAGACAGTTGATAAATAGGTGTAACCATCCCGTTATGTTCAAGAGTGCGATCTTACTCCCCGGATCGATCACCAATTGAGTTGTCAGGAGTCAAAAATCACAGGGATTATTAGTTCGGAAGCTGCCCGAACTTCAGAGACTCTTGATGCCACGCTAGCCAAAGCGATCGATAGACATCTCCGAAATAAAAATTGGTTGCAGGCTCGCAGATAGTATAAAAGAGAATTTTACCCATAAAAAAGACATGAGTCAGCTTCATAAAAATATTGATAAGCATCCATCGGAAACTCAAAACTTGTTAGGTATTAACTAAGAGCAACTGATAAGTTTATTTGTTGTTCAATGTGAGGGTTGGCACGATAAAAAAAAGCATAAATAGAACAAAAAAACTAGAATTATTAAAGCGGGAGGCGAGAGACATCATAAGTTAATAGTTGCCCATATAATCCTATTAACTTTAGTTAAGTTACACCAATTGCCAATGTTTCAAATGTTAGGAGTAGAATTTGACGTAAGTGAAACAACAGCCAATGACATCTTTCATCATTGGTTAGCTGTTTTGATATAATGGTTGCCAGCGAGTTTATTATAGCAATCCTATATGATTTGTGAGAATTTACCATAACTGTAAAGCTTGGGGAAATCAAATATCTGATAATGAGTAACTAACTTAAATATATATTTGACGGCAGCAAATGTCTTACACA
>NZ_JAUBQD010000126.1:0-5708 GCF_036701085.1 Microcoleus sp. Pol7_A1 | reverse complement strand
TGCAAGCAGAGACACCTCATGACATCCGTAACTTCATACAACATCGCAGAAGCTGCAAAGCTTTTGCACGTCACCCCTCAAACACTTCTCAACTGGAAAGAACGAGGCTGGATCTGGACCGAAAAGCTGCCAAATGGCAGATACCTCGTCCCCAGCTCTGAGATTGAGAGACTCACCAAAACCCAGCCCACTCAGGCCGTAGGAGGCCCGGAGAAGTGAGGCACCCACAACTTAATAAACAAGCGCAGGAGGCTATCTCAGAAGCCGCTTACCAGCTCGCCACCTGCCAAGAAAACGACGATCAAGGGGGAATCAGATCCACCCTGGCAATCCTCCAAGCCATCGCCAACGTCGGCACCAAAGCCACCCGCGAGGAAATCAGAGCCGAGCTGGCCGCCTATGCCATCCCCCTTTCTGCCCTGCAGATCGGCACCGAGGAGGGACTGGACCTGTGAGCATCGCCGAGATCCTGACCAGGCCGCCACAGCTTGAGGAATCAGAAGCCATCGCCACAAAAGAGCTAGCCGTAGTCATCTCCCGTGACAAACAGTTCTATGACCTGAACCCTGATAACAAGAAAACAGGCCAACGCTGGCTCAACACTTGGGACCCACAAAAAGACGCTGGCTTCATCCTGCCAAACCTTGATTTTGTTGCCGCCGACTTCGACACAGAAGATGGCCTGGACAAAGCCTTTGCCCTAAAAAGAAAGCTAAGGTTCCCCTCAGCAGTGATGCACTCAGGCGGGGGACCAGGGAAAGCGCATCTCTGGGTTAGAGTTGAAACAAAAGCCCAACGCCTTCACTGTGAAAATCTGATTAAAGAGATAGGTGGACCCTCAGCAGTCAGAACCCAAGGAATCAGGCCGCCTGGTGCCCTTCATCGCTCTGGACAGACTCGCTCAACCAGCGCGGAAGGGTTAACCATTCAGCAGATACTAGAGCTACTCAGAGACGGAACCAGGCCACAAAAACCAACAAAGCAGAAACTAGACCTGGACCAGCTCGCTGGAGAATCAGTCCCTATCGGATTCAGAAGTGACCGCCTATGCCTGATCGCTGGGCTGGCTCTCAGGCAAGGCTTGAGCTACCTGGACTTTAAAACATTGATTCTCAGGCACCCACAAGGACCAGGCGAGAAGATCAAAGACAGAAGCCCAAAACAGCAGGACAACTACCTAAAAGATGTTTGGAACTACGTCAGCAGTGATCGAGCTACCCTCCCGAGATTGAAACCTGGACCCGCTGACGCGGGGGGGGTTTTTAAAAAAAGATCTTTTGGGGAAACCTGGACCAAGCACGTCCTTTCGTGCCCTGACGTACAGAAATCGGGAAAAAACCTCTACGCTGCCATTCTCGAAATTGAAAGACTCTCAAAGCTCAACCACGGCCACTCCTTCCACCTGAGTAAAAGAAGCCTGGCCGAAGCTATTGGATGCTCAGACACAGCCGCCCGCAACTGCATTACAAAGCTCTGTGAACTTGGACACATTCAGAAAGTAGTAAATGGCAGTCAAAAAACAGCCTCAATCTACAGGCTGAAAGTGTCTCAAAAAGTGACCACTCAACCCCTGGAAGGGGGAGGGGGGTGTACAGAAAGAGTGGTCACCTATTGCGACAAATGCTCGCATGATTCACTCTCTGGCCGGAACGGGTTAAAAAGGTACTGGCTGATTCTTGATCCTTCAGAACCTCTCACGGCAGCCGAACTAGCACCCTTGGCAAAACGCACTCGCCAAAGTGTTTACAAAGGCCTGGCCCAGCTTGAAGCTCTTGGGCTCATCGCCAAGAAAGGTAAAGGCTACGTCAGGATCGAGGACGAAGCCGCCCACCTTAGAGCCGCTCAAATGCGTGGAAGTCTTGGCCGCGGTGAACACCGAAAGCTGATCCACGCTCTGCAGAGAGAAGGCTGGAAGCTGGAGAAGCAAAGGAGAATTGATGCCAGGAACAATGAAGCCAAACGGCAGAAGCTGAAAGACCAGGCCAAGTATCAGCATGGCACCAGCCAGGCCGAGCGGAACCGAACAAAATCGGACCACCTACAGGTTCAAAATCGGACTGCCGGCCACGGTGTTTCTAGACCGTTGCAAGTGTGATGGCACCTGTAAGGAGTCCAGAATCTGGTCAAAGACGCCTAGAACTGGCTCTGAGGGGCAATGCGTGCCATCTCTCGTGCCTCGCCATCCCTCATGCATAAAATCGCGCGCGTCGGTCAAAAACTAAAAGTTTCCCCTTAAAAGTGTCTAGAACTTAACGGGTTCCCTTTCGATAGTAAACCGTTGCGTCAGTCCCTTCGCCAATTCTCAAGCCGCCGCCAGGTAGAAACTCATATTCAAACACTACTGATCGTTCACTTTTGATATAGATGAAGCCAGGGCGAGGCAACTCCCATTTAAAATCTCGGATAACAGTAGAGTTACTCAAGAAGGTCCCCTCACCTGAAGACTTTAAAATGATTCCTGATGTTTGATTACCAGCAGTCATCTCCCAGTCACCAGAAAGGGCATTACGATCAAATGTCATAGTGATGTTTGGCCAAAGCAGAAAAAGAGCAACCCCTACAATAACGGTTAACCCTGAAAGGCCCCAAGCCCAAGCAGACGAACGCTTTTGAGGCATGGCGTAGATTCCCCCGGGATTCGCGTACGGGTCCGGCTGATATCCGGGCATGGGTTGAACTGGCATCGCCACAGTCTGATTTGGCGGCACGAATTGAGTTCTAAAGACGTGCCCACAAGGACAAGCCTGAGCGTTCAGTTGGTGCTGGCTCTGGCACTTCGGACACAGCTTTATTCCGGCTGGATTCACCTCTTGATTCTAGTCTTAAACCTGCCACCCGTCAATAAGTGACCCTCACGGGGACCACACTGAGAGTCCATCTACGAAAACTTTCCCCTTAAAAGGCGATTTGAGCCAGGTAAGGTGCGACCGTGAGGCATCTATCACGCTCTGCCCTACTGATCGCCTTAATAGGCTCGACTATCGCAGTCGTTCCCCAGGCTCTCACCAACAAGCCACAGACACAGACGGTTTATGTCACCAGGACAGGCGACAAGTACCACAAAGACAGGTGCCGCTATCTCTCACGAAGCAAGCGACCCCTGGAGCTGGCTGAAGCCAAAAGAAGGGGGTACGACCCCTGTAAGGTCTGCCGTCCCCCTCGCTGATGCTAAGAAAGTTTTAGTGAATGAACCTCCCTATAAACTCGACTATTCCAAGGACATCGCTTAAGAAGCCAATCCCTTCATATATAGCGCACAGCCAAGGTAGAACCTTCACAAAGAAGGCAGAAACGATAGATCTTCTAGAGCGTTTAGGCTCGTTTTTATTAACATGGTTTTTCTCCATACTGATTGTTTCTGAATCAAGATCAAAAGCACCTTGCTGATGCCTTCACTTTTTTTCAGTTCCAACCATGTATAGAGGTCTACCCCCAGAAATCAGGGGGAAAGTTTTAGAAGCTATTGGCTCTCTTTTGTGTAGTCAAGCACGATAAACGTAGGCTCACCCTTGGCGTCCTTTCGTGCCCATTCTCGGAGTTCCTCCAGAGAGGCTGACTCGACCCACAAAGCAGTACGTCCCTTAGATGCCGCCTCCAGTTCCTTCAGAGCCGACAGCGAAAGCATAGAGAGATCAATCTGCGGGGGTTCATTCTCTTCGACCACGTAGGGCAGGGCATATTTACCGAGAAGATCCACCAGCCGCACCAGCTCACCCGTGGACATGGAATCTCGAAATAGTCGCAGTTTGAGTTTCTGAATCCCAACCTCAAAGCACTCGACCAGCTCTAACCGCAGCTCATCCTTGATCCTGCCGCCGCCTTTGTTGCCTGGGTTCCCAACCTTCAGCCGTCCCCCGTTTCGCCCTGACTGGGTCGCGGTGTTTCTCACGGTGTTTCCTCTCATGCTCCTACCTTTGGACGTTGTAAAAGCCGCCCTGGACTGCAGAAGGCTCTGGACAGTATGACCAGCCATATTGACCAGGGTGGACATGAATGATGACCAGACAAAATTGACCAGGCTACAGGTTCAAAATTGGACAGGTGCGCAACGAAAACTGTACACGCTAAAAAGCACTCTGACTAGACAAAATAAGAAAGTGACCAGGGACCGTATACATGAGACGAACGTTTCGTGTATAGTCTTGTTATGCCCAGGGCACGAAAGACGAAGACCAGCCAGAGAGAGACCAAGCACGTTATCGGCTACGTCCGGGTCTCGACTGACCAGCAGGTTGATTCTGGTGCAGGCCTGGCCAGTCAGAAAGCCGCCATCATCGCCGAGTGTGAAAGGAACGGCTGGCACCTGGCCGAGCTGATCGAGGACGGTGGAATCTCTGGAAAGACTCTCAACCGCCCTGGACTGCAGAAGGCTCTGGACCTGCTGAACAAAGGGGAGGCTGATGTACTGATGGCCGCCAAGCTCGACCGCCTCAGCCGATCGGTAAAAGACGTTTGCCAGGTAGGGGACATGGCCCAGCACTACGGCTGGAATCTCAGCCTCTTGGATGCCCGGCTAGACACAACCACCCCTCATGGCAGAGCACAACTCAGCATGATGGCCACCTTTGCCCAGCTTGAGCGAGAGTTGATCGGACTCAGAACCCGCGAGGGACTGGCCGAGAAGAAAGCCCAGGGTGTTATTCTCGGAGCCAGGCCAATGATTGAAAGCGATACCGAGGACCTGATTCTAAGCCTCAGAGCCGAAGGAAAGGGGATGCTGGCCATCGCCAACGAATTGAACGTCCGGAACGTGCCAACCGCCAAGGGTGGGACCTGGCACGCCTCTACGGTCCGTGTGGTCCTGCAGAGAAGGGAGGCCGCATGAATGAGACTCTATCGCTGGCTGAAGCAATCAAGGCCGCTGGAGTCTCAGAGAAGACTCTACGCCGTTGGATCAAGTCAGGCCGCCTGGCCGCCGAGCTGATCGAGGGACCCAAGGGGAAGGAATACCGGGTAACCGCCGAGGATCTTGAGCGCGCATCAAAAGCCACCCCTAAAAAGGCCGTCTCAGAGCCGATACCAGCCGCTGAAGGCACGAAGCTCGACACCGGGGACCTGGCAACCCTGAAGGCTCTGGCAGAGGCACAAATGGCCATGATCGAGGAGCTACGGCACGAAGTCCAACAGCTCAGGCCGCTGGCACATGAAGTCCGGAACCTTGCGGACCAAAACCACGATTTAACAGCCCAGCTCAGTCAACTGCAGGACCGAGTAATCAAGGCTCTACCAGCTCCAGAGCCGAAATCGAACCTTTGGGAGAAGCTGACGAAGTGGACCAAAGTCAGAAAGTCCTGATCTATACATGGTTAATTCTACAGACCACTGGCATCTCAGCCAAGCAGGGATATCCTTGAGTTCAAATCAAGCGAATTCATGCTACCAAACAAAAGGCAATGATGCCTTTACCTAGTGGTCTTCGTCTGGATTCGTTGAACAGCATTAAAAGCAAAACCGCCCCATGTCTTGCCGGACATGAAGGCGGTCCAAAACTGAATCTCAACCCCCAAAAGGATCGGACTGCAGCGCTCTCTACTAGCAGGACGATTCTAACCCAGGAAAAAGCATCTGTCAAGAGAACTTTACTTTTTCAGGGAGGAAGGGGCAACGAGGCGAGTGAGGAAATGCAGCTAATGCAAGCAGAGACACCTCATGACATCCGTAACTTCATACAACATCGCAGAAGCTGCAAAGCTTTTGCACGTCACCCC
>NZ_JAUBQD010000177.1:0-1016 GCF_036701085.1 Microcoleus sp. Pol7_A1 | reverse complement strand
TTACAGCACTTCCAGATGTTATGAGGTACAGTAGCAGCAATTAGTAAACCAGTTTTTGAGATGTTGAGGATTCATTAAATCCAAAGCCACAGCAATTATGGTGTCAACCATTTTAGTGGTGGTTGGTGAAAACTGGATCAATAAAGATTTGAGTTGCGACCACCATAATTCAATTGGATTAAAATCAGGAGAGTATGGGGACAAACACAAGATTGAAGCACCCATAGCTTCAATCATAGGCTTAATTGAAGCTAGTTTATGCGCGGGTAAATTATCAATTCACGTCTACTGCTCCCGACCACAATTGTGGCGCTAAAAGTTTCAAGGGTAAACACCTCAAATGCTTGGCTATCCATCGAGTTATCTAGGGTCATTAATGCCACTATTTGCGTGAGACTAATTGCACCAATTACTGTGACTTTTTTGCCTCGATAAAAAGGTTTGACCGCATAGGCCCTAGTTCCTAGTTGAGAACGTGCATGAGTTCGGCTTAAACCTAGCAATACTCCAGTCTCATCTAAAAATACTAAATTTTTTGGCTCGATGTCCTTGACTTTTTCCCAATACTCTAACCTTAACTTCATGACTCTTTCTGTTCCTGCTTGGCTACTCCTGATAGTTTTTTTTTGCGATTTAATCCTAACTTCTGTAAGGCACTACACATTGCTGTTCTACCTACCCAATTTCCAGTCTTTTGGGCGAATAACTCACACAATTCTACCAAGGTTGCATCGGGATGTGCTGCCACTATTTCTCTTACTTCTGTTGAGCCGTTATTTAAATGACTTAATCTGGGTTTCCCCCTGGGTTTAGGCTGTAAATTTCCTTCTATTTTTTGTTGCTTGACAAGTTTTTGAACTAAGCTTTTACTGCAGGCAAATATTTCTGCTGTTTTTCTGATCGACAGCTTCTGATCTAGATGGGCTGCTACTATGAAAGGCTCGCAAATCTACTGAGTATGCTTTCATTGGTATATTATTTTTAGTCAATTCTATTGTACCTCATAACATCCGGAA
>NZ_JAUBQD010000176.1:0-1024 GCF_036701085.1 Microcoleus sp. Pol7_A1 | reverse complement strand
TACAGCACTTCCGGATGTTATGAGGTACAGTAGCAGCAATTAGTAAACCAGTTTTTGAGATGTTTGGGATTCATTAAGTCAAGAGCCACAGCAATTATGGTGTCAACCATTTTAGTAGTGGTTGGTGAAAACTGTCGCAACAAAGATTTAAGCTGAGACCACCATAATTCAATCGGATTAAAATCAGGAGAGTAGGGGGACAAACACAATATAGAAGCACCTACCGCTTCAATCATAGGCTTAATAGAAGCTAGTTTATGAGCGGGTAAATTATCCATAACTACTACGGCTCCCGGCCACAATCTTGGGACCAAACATTTCTCGACAAATACTTCAAATGCTTGGCTATCCATCGAGTTATTTATTGTCATTAATGCCACTACTTCCTGGAGAGTAATTGCACCAATTACTGTGACCTTTTCCCCTCGATAAAAAGGTTTTACTGCATAGGCTCTAGTTCCTAGTTCCGAGCGTGCATGAGTTCGTCTTAAACCTAGCAATACTCCAGTCTCATCTAAAAAGACTAGATTTTTTGGCTCGATATCCTTGACTTTTTCCCAATACTCTAACCTTAACTTCATGACTCTTTCTGTGCCTGCTTGGCTACTCCTAACTGTTTTTTTTTACGATTTAATCCTAACTTTTGTAACGCGCTACACATTGCTGTTCTACCTACCCAATTTCCTGTCTTTTTGGCAAATAACTCACACAATTCTACCAACGTTGCATCGGGATGTGCTGCCACTATTTCTCTTAATTCAGTTGACGCATTATTCAAATAACTGTATCTCGGTTTACCCCTGGGTTTCGGCTGTAAATTCCCCTCTATTTTTTGTTGCTTGACAAGTTTTTGAACTAAGCTTTTACTCACGGCAAATATTTCTGCTGTTTTTCTGATCGACAGCTTCTGTTCTAAATGGGCTGCTACTATTTTAGAGCGCAAATCTACTGAGTATGCTTTCATTGGTATAATATTATTTTTAGTCGATTCTATTGTACCTCATAACATCCGGAAGTGCTGTAT
>NZ_JAUBQD010000011.1:33868-132126 GCF_036701085.1 Microcoleus sp. Pol7_A1 | reverse complement strand
TGAATATCTACCAAAATGGAATTATCGTGCAGTTCCGACTATTTAGCAGACGCTAATGTTATTAAATTTTCATTCCTTAGAACTAGACAAGTCTGAAAAGGGATATCTAACTAAAATTATGTCATTTTTAGAGGAGCTGGGCATAGACATCATCCTCAGTATTATCCCAAACTGTATCTAGTGATGTTTGACTGGCTTGAAGCCAAAACTCAGCTTCTTCATCAGGTAAAACTGTTACTAATACTTTTGCCCCTTCGGGTAATTCTGATAACTCCAGCAGTTCAATTTTCCCTTGTCGAACAGTAGCCCAAAGTGTTTTTAGCATATCCACCTCATAAACTGTGCTTTATGCAATTTGCAGATTTCTGGTACATTGTCGCACTGAGCGACTAATTACAACCTCACACACATAGATCGAGGAAGTATTTAAGCCTGATTTAGGATCAATTTAACACAATTTCTGGCTGCTGAGTCTCAAACAAAGGACGAGTTACCTGACGCAGTAACACTGTTTCTAAACTGCCTTCTACTACATTTTCTGCTTCTATTTCCAACTCGCCCCACAATAGCCGATCGCCTTCATTTGGCATTTTACCCAAAGTGTGGATCACGAATCCGGCGATTGTTTGGTAAGCTTGGTTTGTCGGCAGGTTTAACCCGAGTTTTTCGTTAACTGCTGTCACTTCCCATACGCCAGAAATTAGTGCAGAATGAGCATCTTTTTGAAGGATAGTTGCCTCGGAAGGTAACAGCAGGGGTTGAGACTCTTTACTGGTAATCCAACCGGTCAGCAGCCGCACGGTACCGTTGAGAATTGCTAGCAGCGGCCACAGTAATTTTGAGCAGAGTTCGAGGGCCGGCATCAGCAGCAAAACGGTTCGTTCTGGGGCGTGGGTTGCTAATACTTTGGGGATTAGTTCTCCTAATACTATTTCTACGTAAGTTACTAAGATAAATGCTGCGGGAACTGCGATCGAATGAGCAGTCAGCACGGCCGGCAAATGACCGATCGGCAATTTGTCGATCCACGGTTCGATCCAGTGTACAGTCGCTCCCTCACCTAACCAACCCAACAGCAAACTCCCTGCTGTTGTGCCAGTTTGAGTCACAGACAAATAATGCGGTATGTTGTTCTGAGCTTGGTGGACGAGTTCGGCGGTTTTAGCGGTTGGGCGATCGTCCAACTGGGCAAGTTGGCGGATTTGATGGCGATCGGCTGATACTAATGCTAGTTCTGACGCCACAAAAAAGGCGATTAAAAGTGTTAAGCCCACCAACATTGCTAATCTCAGCGTTGTTTGAGCGACTTCTATTTCCAGGCAAGTAAGGTTGTTCAAGATAGATATCTAATATGATAGAGGTTTTAGGTTAATTCTTTTATTTTAGCTTGGGATTCAGATAGGTTTATCCCCCCACATTTCGGATATCCCCACTACCCTTATTCGTAGGTGCGCCTAGGCGCACCTTACCCATAGAACTTGTGAACTCTTTCTCTTCTCTTATCCTCCTTCGCAATAATAGGGCTAACGCGAGTTTCATCGGTTCGTTTAAAAAAAATCTAATTCACAACACCGGAACTCATTGCTGTATCAACTCTCCCTTACTCCCCGGAGCGAGTTAATTTCCGTAAAAGTCTGCACCGGATCGGACTTCAACCCGCCTTGAATGTAATTCAACTTCACTTCTTCTAACAAATCCGACAGCAGCGATTGCAATTCACCGAGAGTTTTTTCATCTTGCAATTCCCGCCGCAAACTTTGATTAAATTCTTGGCTGAAATTATCGAGAATTTTTCGACCTTTATCGTCTTCATAAGTAGTAGCTACCACATCCACAGCAGTTTGAGCCAAATAATTCGCTAGCTGTTCCGTCATCTCAGTAGGCAAAATATTAATCGGAGAGAAAGTTTGCAGGATTTGATAGAAATCCGACTGTTTGATTGTTGTTTCCAAATTGTGGTGCAGCAATTCTTCCAAATCCGGTTGCACCTGCGGCAAAACTTTGTAAATTGTCAGATCCAAGATCCGTTTGGTAATTTGTTCGATCGTATTTTCCTGATTGACGTGAAGGTACGGCTGCTGCGCCAGCAACATCTGCGCCGCGTCGCCCTGTTTTATCGAACTTTTAGCTTGATTGATAAACCGCACCATCATGTATTCCGACATCGTATTGGCTAAATAAGCCACCGGTTCGTAGGTAATTTGAGTAAATACGCGATCGAGATTCACCAAACCCGACTTGTGCAGTCGCACCAATACCGGCAGAATCCGCCACCCCTGCCAAATCGGGAGCACCAGAAACACCTCGTACCAGCGCCTCAGCACAAAATCAAACCAAGTTACCCCCGGCTTGCGGCGGGTGTGGAACAGACTTTTAATCAAAAACTCCGCCCCAAAAAAACCGATAAACAACGCATCAATTCGCCAAAACTGGTCAGCGCTTTTCAAATATTCGGGATTTGGCAAACTCGAATCAATGCCTTTAATCGGGTCATAAATTTTAACTAAACCCGGAAAATAGCTCTGATAAACAGGGCGCAACTGCAGGTAACTGAAATGGAAAATTACCAGCAAAAAATTGACCGCCGCTACTAATGCGCTCAGTTTTGCCCAAGAAATTGCTTTTTTGGACAACTTTACATCGGTGCTGTTAACAGTTGTGTTGGAATCTGACATAAAAGTAATTTTCCCAGTTTGCTAATCGATAAATCTATCTTGTGGCCGACGCTAAAAAACTCTTAACCTATTATAATCCCTTGGTGGACAACAAGTATAAGGAAACCAAATGCCGTGAACTTAAAAACAGTCATATCGCTGCTCAAACAAACTTTTACTGAATGGCAAGAAGATAAAGCGCCAACCCTAGCCGCGGCCCTAGCCTATTACACAGTCTTCTCCCTCGCCCCGCTGCTAATTATCGTAATTGCGATCGCCGGTTTAGTCTTTGGTCCAGACGCAGCCCAAGGTCAAATCGTCGCCCAACTCCAAAGTTTAATCGGCAAAGATGGTGCCCAAACCGTCCAAGAACTAATCCTCAAAGCCTCCGAACCAAAGTCGGGAATGATTGCTACTCTAGTCGGCATCGCTACACTTTTGTGGGGTGCTTCCAACGTGTTTACTAATCTTAAAGAAGCCCTCAATACTATTTGGAATGTTTCACCTCCTCCAGGACGCGGAATCTGGGGATTTTTGCAAGACCGCGTATTGTCTTTTGCGATGATTTTAGGCATAGGATTTCTCCTGCTAGTATCTTTAGTAATTAGCGCAGTTTTAGCAGCGGTTAGCTATTGGTTGAACGGCTGGCTGCAATTACCAATCAACATTTGGCAGATTGTGGACTTTGCTCTCTCCTTTGGCGTAGTTACGCTGCTTTTTGCCTTAATTTACAAACTTTTGCCCGATGTCAATCTTGCCTGGAATGATGTTTGGATCGGTGCCGCCATCACCTCAGTGCTGTTTACGATCGGCAAATCCATAATTGGAGTTTACCTCGGAGGTAGCGGTATCGCCTCTACCTACGGTGCTGCGGGATCGTTCGTGATTATCCTGCTTTGGATTAATTATTCCGCTCAAATTCTCTTCTTAGGTGCCGAGTTTACCCAAGTTTGGGCTAACCGATACGGCTCCAGAATGCCAGGTTCGCGAAACAATATCCTCAACAGCGAAAACGGGGAATCAGTAGCGCGCAAACAGCGGAAGAAATCTTAACATTAGACAAACGGGAAATTTGAGGTTAAACTCGCACTCCTAGTTTGACAGAAGAAGGCAGAAGGAAGAGGGAAAAAGGCAGAAGGCGGAAGGAAAGAAAAATTTTGAATGCAATAATTTTGCTTTTTTTTTCGCTTGCCCTGTAACATTGAGTCTTCGGGACGACCGACTTCTGCTTTCTCAAAAGCCCTACTTATTTATCCAGAGGCGTAAAATTCTACCGTCGGCTGACCTCGCATCTCTAGCAGCAAGCTGAAAGCAGGCTCTAGTTAGATATTGCTAGGAGGTGCGAGTTTGACACCGGGCAGAATACGGAAAATTATTCCCTTCACCCTCGTTCATTTATATTTAGATTATCTAGAGTTTGAGCTGCTGCACGTCTCTGCCAGCAGAAGGAACTCGTCTTTCAATTTTCCCCTACAACTTATCCCTGAAGGATGATTGATCGCTCCCGAATTTTGACTTTAATAAAAATGAGCTAGAAGATGCGAGTCCCGGCGCCGCAGCCAAAATTACACTTTCAATCTTCTCCTGAAATATTTGTAATTTTTGGTAAACAATCATGATTTCATTTACTAAAAAACGCATCGCTCTCATCTCCGTACACGGCGATCCCTCTGTGGAAATTGGCAAAGAAGAAGCGGGCGGGCAAAATGTTTACGTGCGTCAAGTAGGGGAAGCTCTGGCTAAACAGGGGTGGCAAGTTGATATGTTCACCCGCTCATCCGATCGGCAACAAGCAAGCATTGTACAGCACAGTCCCAATTGCCGGACAATTCGGCTAGTAGCAGGGCCGCAAGAATTTATTCCTCGCGACGAAATTTATGAATATTTACCAATCTTTGTTCAAGAATTTCAGAAGTTTCAGTTAGAGTCAGGCTTTGAATATCCCTTAGTTCACACAAATTACTGGCTGTCTTCTTGGGTGGGGATGGAGTTGAAAAAATCGCAACCCCTGCTGCTAGTTCACACTTACCATTCTTTGGCAGCAGTTAAATACAAGTCGGTTTCGACAATTCCCAGGATTGCCAAAACGAGGCTGCAAGTAGAAAAAACACTTCTGGAAACAGCCGATCGCGTGGTGGCTACCAGTCCCCAAGAAAAAGAACACATGAGGTCTCTGATTTCCTCAAAAGGCAATATTGACATCATTTCCTGCGGCACCGACATTGAAAGGTTCGGCTCGATCGCCCGATCGACCGCCCGCCGCGAGTTGGGAATAGCCCCCGAAACCAAAGTCGTGTTGTACGTCGGCAGTTTCGACCCCCGATCGGGCATCGAAACCTTAGTCCGCGCCGTCAGTCTGTCGGCCGTGTCCAAAGCCGATTTAAAACTCGTAATTGGCGGCCGGTGGCGTGCGGGGGAAAGCGACGGCAAAGAGCGCGATCGTATCGGCAGCATCGTTGAAGAACTCGGTATTAGCGACATTACCATTTTTCCCGGCGCCTTGAGCCGAGAACTTCTCCCCGCCTACTACGCCGCCGCCGATGTGTGCGTCATTCCCAGCCACTACGAACCCTTCGGTTTAGTGGCCCTTGAAGCGATGGCCTGCGGCACGCCCGTAATCGCCTCCGACGTGGGAGGGCTGAAATATACTGTAGTGCCGCAAGAAACAGGTTTGCTGGCGCCGCCGAAAAATGAAGCAGCCTTTGCCGATGCGATCGATCGCTTGTTAGTTGACTCAGTATGGCGCCAGCAACTCGGACACAGAGGCCGCCAGCGCGTCGAAACCTATTTCAGTTGGGACGGTATCGCCTCCCAACTCAGTCAACTTTACACTCAACTGCTCGAACAATCGGCCCTTGAGCTTGACCCCGTGAGCGCTTAGTAGTATCACTTAGTATAGTTGAAGCCAGTTTCCCTCGATCCCTGTTGCACTCATCCGTTCTAACTGGGAACCTTCAACTATAAGTGATATCAGGAGGTACTATTGTACGCGCCAGAACATCTGGGAAGCCATCTGCAACCCATTTCAGACATCGAGCTAATTCGCCTGTGGGTGGAGCGCAAATCCCCCCGCAGCAAGCGCTTTAGCTCGCAGGCGGCCAACCGTTTTCGGCTGTTTGTAGCAAAACCGCTGGCAGAAGTGACTCTGACTGATGTCGAGACTTTCGCTGCAGCAATGAGATCTCGAAAACTTCCACCCGGTTTCTACAAGCAAACTTTGCTAGCGCTGAAATCGCTGTTCGCCTTCGGCCAGCAAACGGGAATCTTGCCCGCAGCCATCCCCCTGCACGGGTGGCCGATGCGGCAGCGCAGGCAACTGTCCAAACGCCTCCGTTTTAGAATTTCTTGGACTTTGTTAATCTGTTTGTGCTTTTTCTTAGGTCGAATGACGCCGAGGCTGCTGTGGGCACAATCGGTCTCGCCAGAAAGCTCGCCCGCCTCGAAACGCCTGCCGGAAGTTGCGGCGATCGATTCACCAGACAAAGGAGAGGATAACATTGAGCGCGATCGATCGCCCGAAACCACAACTCTGAATTCACCAGAGCCCATACAGGATAAAAGACTCGATAGCATCGGTCCCGAACGTCGAGTGAAAGCCTTTCTCGACACGATTGCCACCGCCGAAGGAACCGCTAGCCCCGACGGCTACCGCACCCAGTACACCGGCACGAAATTTGTCAGCTTTCAAGATCATCCCAGGGAAATGAGGTGCGGCCGCCGCTACGGCAAAAAACTCTGTTCCGACGCAGCGGGGCGATATCAGTTTCTGAGCACAACTTGGGACAGATTTGCCAAAAAATTTGGCGTCCGCGATTTCAGCCCAGAAAATCAAGATTTGATGGCTATAGAGTTAATCCGAGAAAAAGGTGCATTAGAAGATATAGAAGCGGGTCGATTGGAGTCAGCAGTGAGAAAACTCGCTTACATCTGGCCTTCTTTTCGCCGTTATGGCGGTTCTGTAGAATCCTCTATGCCCACACTCGAAGCAATGTACCTGCAAAATTTGGGGATTTACCGGCAAGGATTGGTTGTTAGCAATTAGTCAACTGTTCAAGGACGAGTGGAGATTCGAGTTTGGGAATTTTGGATTAAATTTTGACATCCAAAATTGAAAATGGGGCCGTTATGGGTGATGTCTATTCTTCAGAAATTTAAAAATTAGGCTAATTTTCCATCTTCCATGTGAAGGATGCGATCGGCAATATCCAAAATTCGGTTATCGTGGGTTACTAACAAAATAGTACAGCCCTGTTCTTTGGCTAGTTGCTGCATCAAATTCACCACTTCGCGACCGGATTTGCTGTCCAGCGCGGCTGTCGGTTCGTCAGCCAAAACAATTTGCGGTTGACTTACCAAAGCGCGGGCGATCGCAACTCTTTGTTTCTGTCCTCCCGACAAGTCATCTGGATAATAGTTAATCCGCTGTTCCAGTCCTACTAACTCTAGCATTTTTGCAGAGCGATCGCGCATTTGGGAACGCGACAAATTGCCATGAACTTCCAAACCCATCTGCACGTTTTGCAGCGCCGTCAAACTGCGGTGCAAGTTGTGCGCCTGAAAAATATAGCCTATTTTGCGCCGCGCCTTTACCAATTGGTCTGCACTCGCTTTGCACATTTCTTGACCGAGAATCTTGAGACTTCCCGATTGACCGGATCTCAGCCCGCCAATCAAAGTCAAAAGCGTAGTTTTTCCAGAACCGGAAGGCCCCGTCATCAGCACTATTTTACCTGCATTAATTTCGAGATTAATGTCAAAAAGTACCTGTTTTCGCAGTTGACCTAGACCGAAGTAGTGGTCTAGTTGGTGCAGAGAAATTACCGGATCAGAAATCGGTAATTTGTTAGTTGTCGTGCTGATATTAGTGGATTTCCTAAGTTAAAAGTGAGGTTGGTAGTGATGACTAAAGTCCTCAATCAACATTTATCTGCGTTAATCTGCGTATATCCGCTACCATCTGCGGTAAAAATTCCCAACTATGCCATCTGCAGTAAAAATTCCAACGTAACTAACTGAGCAATTTCTTCCGTTGGAAAACCTAAAGCCATTGGTTTTTGCGCTGCGGGAATTATTTGCACGTCATAGAGTAATGATTTGGTTATTTTTATCTACTGCGATATCGTGAATGTCGATATCTCCTGTAGTATAGCCGATTCTTGGAATATATAGGCGATCGTAACCTGGATGTTCCCCACCCGCAGCTAGCACATTGTCTAGCCAAAGTTGATATTTTGAGCTTAAATAGAGGGGTTCGTACAGTAAAGCCCCATTGTGCGATCGAAGATTCGCCAAACAGCCTAGATTCTGTTGGTTTCTGGCTGAGCACCTATGTTTTGCTCGCATTGAGAAAATCCGAGAATTAATCACCGCACCCAGCCGCCAACCGCTCCCTTTCCCTCCGGTGCGATCGTCATTGTTGAACACCAATGGATTAATATTTACAAAATCTTTTAAGATCATTTAAATTTCATTAATTTAAGTAAACAAATCACTATTGATTTTGTAGTAAATGCTTGAATAGCAGTATAGGATAATTATTTACTGAGTCGGCAAAAGTTGTGAAAGATTGGATAAAATTATCATCCGGTAAGCAAAAAGTTTTGCCGTGAATGAGTTAGAACTTACGCACTAATCCGAGATTTCGTTGTTCTCGGCTTTTGGTATCACCAAAAGCCTCATCTCTTGTTGGTAATTGCGCTGAATGCCTAAGTCCTAGAATTAACAAAAACCAATAAGGTGATTAGCATGAACAAGGAAATCATTTTCGTTGACTCCTCTGTACAAGATTATCAAAGCCTGATTCAAAATGTCAATTCCGCTGAAATTGTCCTTTTAAATGAAAATTCGAGCGCGATCGCACAAATTACTCAAGCCTTGGCAGATCAAAAAGATCTTGCAGCCGTGCACATCCTTTCCCACGGTAGCGAAGGTAGTTTAAAACTCGGTGCTGACATACTTAATGGGAACAACCTAGAAAATTGCAGCAGTCAGATAAAACAGTGGGGAAATGCCCTAACTGAAAACGGCGATATCCTATTTTATGGATGCAATGTCGCCGCAGGAGAAACTGGCCTCAATTTTGTCAAGCATCTCAGCGAAATAACAGGCGCAGATGTAGCAGCTTCTAATAACATAACGGGTTCTGCGGCCTTTGGCGGCGACGTGGAGCTAGAAGTGAAAGTTGGGGAAATTGAAACCCAACCCCTGAATTTTGCCAATTATAACTACACTTTAGCCGGACTCACTGGCACCGCAGATAGCAAAAGCATCAATTTTAGTGCTACCCCTACTTCCACCGCGATCGATGTTTTAGCGAACGATACGGGAACCGGCAGACTCAGTGTTGATAGTATCGTCACCGGCCCTGCCCACGGCACCGCGACTATTGGTGATTCGATCTATGTCGCTGGCGGCTACCGTATCCGCGACCTGCCTCGCACCGGCCTTATCAAGTTAAACTCTGACGGGGCTGTTGATACTGCCTTTAACCCAAATGGGTATACGTATAGTGAGGTCAATGTGATCGCTCTCGATAGCAGTGGCAACCTCTATGTCGGTAGTCGCGGATACATTGCGAAGTTAAACCCGACGACTGGGGTTGCTGATACTACCTTTAACCCAAATCCGAATGGTTATCGTGTCTCTGCGATCGCCATTGATAGCAGTGGCAACCTCATAGTTGGTGGCAACTTCACCAGCATCGGCGGCCAAACTCGCAACAACATTGCGAAGTTAAACCCGACGACTGGGGCTGCTGATACTACCTTTAACCCGAATGCGAACCAAAATAGGCCAGCTCCGGGGACACCTTATGATAGGTATGGGAATCATGTCTCTGCGATCGCCATCGATAGCAGTGGCAACCTCATAGTCGGTGGCGACTTCAACACCATCGGCGACCAAACTCGCAATTACATTGCGAAGTTAAACCCGACGACTGGGGCTGCTGATACTACCTTTAACCCAAATGCGAGTGGTTATGTCCATGCGATCGCCATCGATAGCAGTGGCAACCTCATAGTCAGTGGCGACTTCAACACCATCGGCGGCCAAACTCGCAATGTAGTTGCGAAGTTAGACCCGACGACTGGGGCTGCTGATACTACCTTTAACGCAAATGCGGATGGTTATTTCAGTAATGTGCATGGTTATGTCTATGCGATCGCCATCGATAGCAGTGGCAACCCTTATGTCGGTAGCTGGTTCTCGGAGGCCGGGCAAAAGAGCATTGTGAAGTTAGACCCGACGACTGCGGTTGCTGATACTACCTTTAACCCAAAGCCGAACACTTCCGGCGGGTTTATGAATTCTGCTCGAATCAATGCGATCGCTATTGATAGCAGTGGCAACCTCATAGTTGGTGGCTACTTCAACACCATCGGCGGTCAAACTCGCAACCATATTGCGAAGTTAAACCCGACGACTGGGGCTGCTGATACTACCTTTAACCTAGATCTGGATGCTCCGGGTATGGTCGGTGCGATCGCGATCGACCCGAAAAGAAACATCCTTTACACCCCCAACGCCAACTTCAACGGCGTAGACACCTTCACCTACACCGCCAAAGACAGTAGCGGTGTCAGCACTCCCATCACCGTCACCGTCAACGTCAACGTCAACCACTCCCCCGTATTAGATAACAGCGGCACCCCCGCCCTCACCGCCATCAACCAAGGAGACAGCACCAGTACCGGCACACCAATTAGCACAATTATCGCGAATCTGGGGGGAACAAAAATCACCGACAGTGACACCGATGCCAAACAAGGCATCGCGATCACCAACTTAGACACAACTAACGGCACTTGGCAATACACCACCGACGGCACTACCTGGATAGATGCCCCCTGGCAAAATGCCCTCTGGCAAAATGCCCCCGACCGCACTGTGATCTCCAGAGTTAGTGCCACAAAAGCCTTACTTCTGGCCAGTGATGCCAACACCAAAATCCGGTTTGTCCCCAATGCCAGTTACAATGGCACAGTTAATAACGCCATTACCTTCAAAGCTTGGGACCAAATCACCGGCACTAACGGAGGCACAGCAGACGTAACAGCAGACTTAACTGCCAACGGTACATCAAGCGTTTTCAGCACCGCCAACGAAACCGCCAATATTACCGTCAACCCCGCCCCCGCACCCGCCATCACCAGTGTCAGCGCACCCACCAATAGCACCTATGGAGTTGGACAAAACCTGGACTTTACCGTTACCTTCAACGAACCGGTAACCATCACTGGCGGTGCCAACTTACCGATTACCCTAGATACTGGTGGCACTGTCAACGCTACCCTCAACGGTACAGGAGCCTCTGCCACCACCCATACCTTCCGCTATACTGTTGCTTCTGGCAACCTAGATACCGACGGCATCACAGTTGGTACGGCCTTAACTTTACCCACGGATGCTACCATTCAAAATGCCACCAATGCCAACGCGATCCTAACTTTAAATAGCGTCGGTAGCACCACAGGTGTATTAGTCGATGGGGTTGCTCCCATCGTCACCATAAGTCCTGTTGCTGATATTACGACAGCCGGAGGAACCAGTCAAAGTTTGACAGTTACTTTCAGCGATAATAATGCTGTCGATGTTTCAAGTTTGGACAGTTCTGATATTTTGATAAATTGGTCTGGCGGTGACATTCCTGCAAAATTTGTCAGTGTCGATACTAATAGTAATGGTACGCCTCGGACAGCCAATTATTCGTTTATTCCGCCTGGGGAAAGTTGGGATAATACTGACAATGGAACTTATACTGTTAAGTTGCAAGAAAGTCAAGTTAAAGATAGTCTTGGCAATTTCAATGTTGCTGGTAGTTTAGGGACTTTTAACGTTAATATTGCGGTGCCGGTTCCCAAACCAACCCCAATTCCAATTCCACCGGTAACACCGACACCAACGGTGACACCAACTCCCACAGAAACACCGACAACACCAACAGAAACACCGACACCAACACCAACGAAAACGCCGACACCGACACCCATAACGATCGCAATTAATACACCACCCGTCGGTAATATCGATCGCGGTGAACCAACTAATTTGCCACAAAATCAAGAAGTAAATGGCAACTATCTACTGACTGACGAAGATGATACCAGTATCCCACAATCAGCCTTTGGCAAACCGATATTCGCGTTATCAGGTAATGATAACTTGACGGGAAGTGACGAGAATGACACCATCTATGGCAACCAAGGTGCTGATACCATTGATGGTGGTAATGGGAACGATAACTTGTTTGGGGGTAAAGAATCGGATCAATTGTCTGGTGGTAATGGTGATGACTTCTTGAGTGGAAATAATGACAATGATACTCTCACTGGTGGCAATGATAATGATCTCTTACACGGCGGGAAGGGAAATGATGTCTTGATTGGTGGGAATGGGAATGATGAGTTATGGGCAGATAAAGGTTTCGATGTACTCACCGGTGGCTTGGGCAATGATACCTTTGTATTACAATATACGGCTACTAACCCATCTCAAGCTGATGTGATTACTGACTTCACTTCCGACGATAAAATCAAGTTGATTGGTGCCACTTTCAGTCAACTAACCTTTGAGTCGGTTAATGTCATCTTAGATGGGGTGATGCCTCTAACTGCAACGGCGATCAAATCGGGGAATGACTACTTGGGATTGGTTTATAATGTGAATCCAACTGCTTTTAAGAGTGGCTCTTTCTTGTAAGATTGCTGGGGAAGAAACTATAGGCTAGGCCATCACAGGGAGGCGATCGCACTAACCGGAGGTTTGAGCTTTGGCCAGTTAGCAATCACTCAAAATAATCAGGGAACAATTATTAAAAACCTCTTGACAGGGGAGGAGTTAGGTGTTAGAATTGTAGTGAGTGCGAATCTTCAAATATCGGCAAACTTTCGGCTTTAGGGTTTGACCTCCAAAATTGAAAATGGGGTAGTTATGGGTGATGTCTATTCTTCAGAAATTTAAAAATTAGGCTAATTTTCCATCTTCCATGTGAACGATGCGATCGGCAATATCCAAAATTCGGTTATCGTGGGTTACTAACAAAATAGTACAACCCTGTTCTTTGGCAAGTTGCTGCATCAAATTCACCACTTCGCGACCGGATTTGCTGTCCAGCGCGGCTGTCGGTTCGTCAGCTAAAACAATTTGCGGTTGACTGACCAAAGCGCGGGCGATCGCAACTCTTTGTTTTTGTCCTCCCGACAAGTCATCTGGATAGTAGTTAATCCGCTGTTCCAGTCCTACTAACTCTAGCATTTTTGCAGAGCGATCGCCCATTTGGGAACGCGACAAATTCCCGTGAACTTCCAAACCCATCTGCACGTTTTGCAGCGCCGTCAAACTGCGGTGCAAGTTGTGCGCCTGAAAAATATAGCCTATTTTGCGCCGCGCCTTTACCAATTGGTCTGCACTCGCTTTGCACATTTCTTGACCGAGAATCTTGAGACTTCCCGATTGACCGGATCTCAGCCCGCCAATCAAAGTTAAAAGCGTGGTTTTTCCAGAACCGGAAGGCCCCGTCATCAGCACGATTTCACCTGCATTAATTTCGAGATTAATGTCAAAAAGTACCTGTTTTCGCAGTTGACCTTGACCGAAGTAGTGGTCGAGTTGGTGCGCGGAAATTATAGGTGCAGGAATCTGTAATGTGTTGGTTGTTGGGTGGAAAGTAGTAGAGTTCATAACTTATTGGTTTGAGGTTTTAGATTTAATAATCAATTGCTTTAGTCGCCAAAAACGCAGAGCCCAAAGAAGAGAATGATTTTCCAGAAAATCGGTTTTTAGTCAAAAATTTATACAAATCAAGCTTTAATACCCCTTGCTTTTTTAGTTTCTCTATGCTCGAACTTCGTTTGTGTAGGATGGGGTTTTAACCAGTCTTCTAAAGGGGTTTGTCGCCCAGCTTTAGTGTATTTCCGACTCTATTCTTCATTTCCCCTTAAAACATATCTGCCGGGTCGGCTGCTTGCAGCTTGCGAGTGGCAATTGCTCCTGAAATAGTGCACATAATTACGTTCAAAAGTAATACTATAAATGCTCTAAGCAGCGTCATATAAAGGGGTAAATTTGTGGCTTTGCGAGTTAAAGAGTAAAGCCCGAAAGAGACTCCTACTCCGGGCAAAAAGCCGAGGACGGAAAGAATTAGAGCTTCTTCAAAAACGATGCCGAGTAAATAAACATTGCGGTAGCCCATCGCTTTAAAAGTAGCGTATTCTCCCATGTGGTCGCTGACATCGGTTGAGAGAACTTGATAAACAATAATCACACCAACTACAAAACCCATCGCGACGCCTAAATTAAATACAAAGCCGATCGCAGTATTCTTAGCCCAATAGTTTTTCTCAAAATCGATAAATTCTTGTTTGGTTAGTACCTTGACATCCGGCGGTAAATATGCTTTCAAAACTTGTTGAACTTCCACGGGGTCAGCACCCGGTTGCAGTTGAATTAATCCGGCATTAACACTCGCGGCGTTTTGTCTGGGAAACAGGCGCAGGTAATTTTGATCGCTAGTCATCAAAATACCGTCGGCGGCAAAAGATGCTCCAACTGTGAATAAACCGCTGACGTTAATCGTGCGTCGCTCGACCTCAGCTTTAACTGCTTTTCCTTCAGCGATTTGCGCGATCGTTCCTTGGTACTCTCCCCTAGAAGCTCGATCGAACAACACAGTATCCGGCAATTTAATCGCGCTCAAATTTTGGTTGACTTCTGGAAGCGCAAACGCAGGGCGATCCGGATTGAAACCCACAACCATCAGCGACGTTTCGCGCCGAGTTTCGGGATTTTTCCAGTTAGCAATTTTCACGTAAAGAGGCTCGGCTGATTTCACGCCCGGTACGTTCATTGCTTGATACAATCTGCGCCTGGGGAAGGAAGACAAATTAATCAAATTGCGCGCTTGGGGGTGAATCAAAACTAAGTCTGTTTGCAAGGTTTGATGCAGCCGCGTATTGCTGGTGTAAAGGGCATTTTGAAAGCCTAGCTGCATGAACATCAAAACGTCAGCAAAGGCAATTCCTGCTACTGCAACCAGCATTCGCCCTTTGTCGTGACTCAGTTGCAGCCATCCGAGGGGAGTTCTGCGTCTTAACTGTTCTAAGGGTTTTATTAGTCCAATCATAGGATTTTAGATTTTAGATTTTGGATTTTGGATTGAAGAAAGCGACTCTGCGGTTTAAGACTTTTTAATCTTTAATTTCCCGCTCAATCGATTTTAGATTTTAGATTTTGGATTTTGGATTGAAGAAAGCGACTCTGCGGTTTAAGACTTCTTAATCTTTAATTTCTCCGATCGCCACTTTGACTTGCAAATTGGTTAATCCCGCTACTTTCTGGCTGGAAGCTTCATCTAAGCGCACTTTTACTTCCACAATTCGACCATCAATATTCGCAGAAGGATCGGTGTTAACAATGTTTTGCCGCTGCACTTGCAAACCAATATGTTCGACAGTTCCCCGCAATTCGCCGGTCAAAGCATCGCTAGTAATTTTGGCGGTTTGTCCGAGGCGTACTTTGTCCACATCGCTTTCGTAGATTTCCGCAACAGCCAGCATCTCGCGAGTTTGTCCCAGTTCGACAATGCCGTCGTTTCCCACCCTTTCCCCCGGATGCGTGTGAATTTTCAGGACTTGGGCGTCTCTGGGAGCACGGATGTAAGCTAGATCCAGATTGGCTTTGGCTTGTTTGGCTGCTGAAGCGGCGGAACTAACTTCGGCGGCGGCTGCTGCTATGTCAACGGGACGCACTTCGGCGATGCGATCGAGATTTGCAGCGGCTTCATTAATCTGCTGTTGTCGAGATTCCTGAATTTGGCTGAGTTTGGCTTGGGCTTCGTTAATTTGTTGTTGGCGAGATTGCTGAATTTGATTCAATTTGGCTTGGGCTTCGTTAATCTGCTGTTGGCGGGATTCCTGAATTTGATTCAGTTTTGCCTTTCCTTCGTTGAGTTGCTGTTGAGTTGTTTCGGCGGCGAGGCTTTTGCTGTCGCTAGTTGAGGCGGAAATTGCTCCCTGTTCATAGAGTTGGGAGTAGCGCCGATCCTCGCTTCTGGCGTTGCGGAGTTCGGCTTGTAGGCGGGCAATTGCGGCTTTTTGAGTTTGAATTTCCCCTTGCTGTTCTGCCCTCAAGCGAGCAATTGTGGCTTGTTGCGCTGCGATTTCGGTGCTGCGATCGACTTCTAGCCGGCTGACGATCGCCTGTTGCGCTGCGATCTCGTTGCTGCGATCGGCTGATAAACGGCTAATAGTCGCTTTTTGGGCTTGAATTTCGCCATTTTTAGCTCCTGCTTTCACTTTTGCTAGATTTGCCTCGGCGACGCGCACTTGTTCTTGAGCTTGGTCGAGGGCGGCTTGCAGGCGATCGCGGCTGTCCAAAATTGCGATCGCTTGGCCTGTTTTCACCCTGTCTCCCTCTTTGACTAAGAGTCGATCGATCCGGTTTCCTTCCGCCGTACCGGAAGCGGAGACTTTAATTACTTCTCCTCTGGGTTCCAGTCGCCCCAAGGCTGTAACTGTGCTTAATTGCGATGCTGCGACGGCTGCTGCTGCGGCTACTGCGTTGGGATCGGGTATGCGCGATCGCCAGATCCTGTAGCCTGTTCCCCCAGCAGCCACGGTTGCTACTGCTGCCACAACTAGGAGTTGTTTAACTAGGGATGGATTTGAGGATAAGCCGTCCGCTGTTGCTCGGTGTACCATGACACACCTCATCTTTTAGGTTGATAAAACTAAACGGTTTAGTTCTTATTCAAGACTAAACCGTTCAGTATAATAATGTCAAGACCCCAAGCAAGAATTACAAAGACAAGCGATGGCCAGGACAAAACCCAGCGAACCAGACAGCGCCGCAGCAAGTGACAAAACCGAGCAAATCCTGCAAGGTGCGATGCAAGAATTTTTAACCCACGGCTACGCGGGGACGAGTATGGACAAGGTAGCGAAGACGGGCGGAGTTTCCAAAGCCACGGTTTACAGCTATTTTGCAGATAAAGAAGGATTATTCGCGGCCTTGGTACAGCGGCTGGCGCAAAAAAAAGTCCATTTTACACTTCTGGATGAAGAACCGGCCGTAGCGCTACGATTCGTTGCCACCACTGTATTAGAGCAGGTGACGCAGGAACCTGAATTTCTCAATTTTGTGAGGTTAGTGATTGCGGAGTCAGGGCGTTTTCCCCAGTTAGCGCAGACTTTTGTGAAAAACTTAGCTAAACCGGGTATCGAGCGGCTTACTCAATATTTGGCATCGCATCCAGAGTTAAAATTGCCCGATCCGGAGGCAACGGCGCGGATTTTTATTGGATCGCTGGTATATTTCCAGTTAACGCAGCATATGATGCACGGCAAAGATATTATCCCAATGGAGTGCGATCGATTGATCGAGGGTCTGCTGCACTTGATTTTAGGCCCGCAGTCCAATTCCTAAGTGCGATCGACAGAATCTAGGAATTTTATTGGATAATTATTTAAATGCCATAAAGAGCGAGATCCCTTTATGGCTGCGATCGCAGGTTTTAGTCAGGTGTTTTTCCTAACCTTTCCCTCAATTCATCAGCCGATAACTGTGGCAGTTGTTCTACAAACAATGTCAATTCTGCCACAGGCAATGCCAATAAATTAGTAACGGCTGCAGGCAGAATATCGCCCAATTCAGGCGAGCGAATTTGCAACGCACTTTCAGCTAACAATTTAACCGCTGTTTCGCGCCCTGTTTCATCAACGGTCAGCATCGATATTGCCAGCAACAGCACCGTAAATTCCGCCGCCTGCAACTTGGATATTGGAGATAGAAAAACAGTCATTTTTGGACTTAATTCTCCAAATCGGACTTGCAGAAAGTTTTCTAAAATTAAGCGCTGTTGTTCTTGTCTGCCTCGTTCTAGTCCCTGTTCTAGTCCTTCTTCTCTAGCTTGTTGCTGTGCTGCTTGTATTTGTTGTTGAAAAAGTGGTGCAATGGCCATAATTAACTCCCGCTCTTCTGGCTCTAATTCTTGTGGCGCATCGGTTACTAAATTTGACTGTAACCGATACAGCAATTCTAGCGCGATCATCCGCAACGGATCGTCCGTTGCTAAAGCGCTCAATTGGGAAATAGCCCTTTGCTGCACTCCCCCTTTGCCCAAAATCCTCAACCACAGAGTTTCTGGAGTTTCGGGCAACTGGTGAATCGCCACAATTGCCGATCGCAAAGATTCCCCCAAAAAATAAATTCCCTGCATCCAATTCTCTGTATCGGGTACCGCATTAAAGCTATCTACCAATGCTTTCGATGCTGTCGGCATCAAAATCCACAGTTTGGGTAACTGAGCGTCATCATAGCGAGTATTTTCTCTCCTAAATTTTCGCTCCAATTCACCTCGCACGTCCAATAACTTGCCCAGACAGCTACAAATTTCGCTGACGTTTGCCGGATTGCGAAAGGGTTCAAAAATTGCTGTTGTGTTTGCCATCTTTCCCAACAATCCCAGGGTTTCTGAGTATTCAGGAATTGCGGTGCTGGGAGTGAAGTAAACATCGATTTCTCGGACTTCGGAAGTTACATCGCGGCCGATATTAACCGTTCCGATCGGCGAAAGCAATTCTTCCAGAAATTCTTTGGCAAAGCGATCGTGAATAAATCGCGTCATAGAAATTAGGATGAGTTTTATGAGTGAATCCTAGCATACCTACACGCTTTTGATTTAGGTGAGTAAGCCTAGGCGCATCTAAATTTTACAGTCAAGTTTGATGAAATTCTTGTGGGGTGAGATCTCGTAGGCTGCCCAAAAAATACAACGCAAGGTGCGGGACAGCTTATGGTAAGGTGCGCATTACGACCCTACAGAATTAATTGATGCGTCCAGGAATGTTTAGGTTAATTTTCACTTTCCACACTAAATAGATCTTTGAGCCGTTTCCTTACCCACTCTATAGGATTTTCATCGTCTTCCGCTGCATCTACCAATTCCATTTCTCGAAGTTGCTGTTGCCTCTCGCTTAGTTCTTCTTTGTGTTTCACTATCTCTTGAATAATTTGTTCAGATAAATCCGGCTGTTCTGTTAAAATTTTTTGGAATCCTTCTTTATTGATAGCAAACAAAATTGTTTCTTCCAAAGCTCTCACCGAAGCAGTTCTAGGGATTCCCAACATCAAAGAAAGTTCCCCCAAAAACTGACCCGTACCGAGGTTATTCAGATGTTTGTCAATAGCTTCCACAAAAACTTCGACTGAACCTGAAAGAATCATGTAAAAAGCATCTCCAGGGTCGTTTTCGCGAAATAAAAATTCTTGCGATCGCAGCCGTTGGCGGTATCCAACTTCAATCAATTGCCGCAATTCGAGATCCGTGAGATTTTCAAAGTATTCCACCTCTCGCAGCAAACAGCTAAGGGACGATTGCTTTTTCATTCCCTCTGCAATAATCGGCCTTTTTTGCTTGTTTTCAGAGGAAGTGTTCGTGATGTCAATTCCACTTTTTTTGTTGTTGAACATTGACAAAATAACTTCGGGATTTTGCAAATAAATTTCTCTGTCGTTGAACGGAAATTCTATTTTATGCTGGCGGAAATTGTACTCAATCGCAAAATTCAAAGAACTTTTAATTACTTCTCTGTCTGTCGGCCTGTCCGTCCAAACTAAAAGTTCAAATTTAAAACTATCATCGCCAAACTCGACAAACAATACTTTCGGATTCGGTTCGCAAACAACTCCCGCCTCCGCGTAAGCAATATTTAACAGAGTTTCTGTCACTAACAGCGGGTTACTATTCTCGGCTACTTCTACGGGAACTCGCAGACAGAGTAGCGAGTTTTCGTAACTCCAGTTAACAATTTTGTTGCTAATCATTTTGCTGTTGGGAACTATGACGCTGGAGTCGTCATTGGTTTGGATGATGGTCGATCGAATCGAGATTTTTTTGACGATTCCCATTAATCCTTCTAATTCCACAAAGTCTCCGACTTTCACAGGTCTGTCTAAAAGCAGCGTTAAGCCGCTGACGAAATTAGTTGTTAAATCCTGGATTCCAAAACCAATTCCCACTCCCAATCCCCCCGCAACTACTGCAAAAGAAGCGAGGTTGAAGCCTATACTTTGGATGGCGACTATCGCTCCAAAAGCTACTATTAAATACCCAATAATTACTGCGATCGCTTCCCGGTTTCCCTCGTCAATTCCCAGTCTAACTAGCAAGCGTTCCTTAAGAAAGCCAGTAAAAGAACGCGATATGATGAGGATAGCTATGAACAATACAATCAGTTCCACAAGTGACTGCAGCGATACAGGACTCTCACCTATTGTAAATAAAGTCGCTGTAAACATTTGGGAGATTTTTATCAATAATTCTTCGGGTATTGTAGTCACTTTAGTTCCAGTTAATAATAAGTTTATTAAAGGTTAAACCTTTAATAATAAAGACTAAAATCCTTATTTTCAAGTAAAAAAAACCAGAAAAAAAGTCTTTTTTACGAGATTTGTATTTTTTTTGAGTATCCGAACAAACTGATTTTTTACAGAGCAGATATGGGGTTATTCAGACTACGCCGTTATGCGTATTGGCAATTTCTCGGATATATGGTCTTCCCCTGCCTGCGGTTAGTGTGCCACTTTTTCGCCATAGCGGAATCATCTATTATTCATGCGAACCCTCTACTAGCTTTAGTCAACTTTAACTGTCTTGGATTTTATCATACTTTCCGCTGATTTTTGGTTTAAGTCCCGTTATAAACTTAAGCAGGGATTATTCAATGACTAATTTAAGTAGACAAGTCAAAGATTGCAGTATTACAATGAGTTTAACTGGTGGGAGAGAGATTGCTATCACTGTGCCAGTTGCGTCCGTCTTGTGTATATCTAAGAATGTCTAGCTGAAAATTTAACGGATTTAGCTAAAATTGAGAACGTTCCAAGAATACTTGGCATTCTACCGACATTGGGAAAAAATTAAAACTTAATGGCATTTGTCAATCAGTAAAATTACTTAAAACACTGTTTGTTTAGGAGTGGAAAATGCGCGATTTGGGGGTGGGTGGGCATAAATATGGCGTGAGGCATGATTCCTCGATCGCCCAAATCTAAGTTTTCTACCCCCAACCTGAGTAAATGCTGAGCATAATTGTTGATTGACAAATGCTTTCCTAGCTTAAGTTGTCACCAATGTTCTAGCGATAGGGTTGATTAGCAATACAATTGATGAACAATAGAACTGCTTGGCGATACATCCGAAGAATTAACGGAAATAATGTCGCAAGGGATACATATATCGCCGATTGAAAACCTAATGGTCGCCCTACTGAACGTTTTCTTCAGTACCCAAATAGGAGAAAACGAAAACCTTGCGATCGCGTAATTGGAAAGAAGTTCTAGAATTATAGCTGAAAAGCACGATTTAATATGAGCAAATTGCCGCCAGATAAAAACCAACCGCCACAGCAAGAGAGCACAACAGCACAGATATTGCCACAGGATCGCTTCGACGCTTTTTTTGCAGGTGCCAACGCCGGAATGTTGATTTTTGACCGCCAACTCCGGTATGTCCAAATTAACGAAGTTTTGGCCCAGATGAATGGCGTTTGTGTGGCAGACCATATTGGTAGGTCACTGCGTCAAGTGCTGCCAGAATTGGCTCCGACTGTGGAACCGATGCTGCAAGGTATTCTGGACACGGGCAAGCCCATTCTGGATTATGAATTAGTGGGTGAAACGCCGAAAGAACCAGGTATTATCCGCTACTGGCAAGCATCTTACTATCCTTTGTTGGATGAAAATGGCATCGTTTTTGGTCTTGGTGGGATTGTAATTGAAGTTACCGATCGCAAGCGGGCAGAACAAAAGCAAGCACGACTGACGGCAATTTTGGAAGCAACTTCCGACTTAGTAGGAGTTTCTGATGCGGCTGGGCATAGCGTCTATCTCAACAAAGCCGGACAGGAAATGCTGGGGATGTCCCCAGAGGAAGCACGATCTCCGTTTACGATAGATTCTGTATTAGCTCCCTCGGCAAAAGCAAAGTTCCACAACGAAATAATTCCCACCGCCTTGCGAGAGGGTAGGTGGGCTGGTGAAATCCTATTTTTGTCACGCGATGGGGAAGAAATTCCAGTCTCCCAGGTTTTGATCGTCCACAAAACCGAAGCGGGTGAAGTCGAGTTTATTTCGACTATTGTGCGAGATATTAGCGATCGCAAAAAAGCAGAAGAAGAACGGCAATTGCTTGCTACAACGATCGAGACCAGCCGTGACTTTATTGGCGTTGCCTCAATGGAGGGTCGTCCAATATTATTGAATCAGGCTGGTCTGGATTTAGTTGGACTGAGTAGTTTGGACGAAGCTAGAACCAAACACATTACCGACTTCTTCATGCCAGAAGATCTGAACTTCGTGCAGCAGCGCGTTCTGCCTACTCTAATGCAAGAGGGGGGTTGGCGGAGCGATTATCGCTTCAGACATTTCGTAACAGGTCAACCCATCCTGTTAGATTACACTCTATTTCTGGTCAAACACCCGCAGACTAACGAACCCATAGGGATTGCCACTGTATCGCGGGATATTCGCGATCGCAAAAAAACCGAAGAAGCTCTCAAACAAAGTGAAGAACGATTTCGTTCTTTGATGGAAGCCAGTGCTCAAATTATTTGGAACTGCAATGCCGACGGCGAAATGGCGATCGAGCAACCTACTTGGAGTGCATTTACAGGACAGACATTTGATGATTACAAGGGAGGGGGTGGGATCAACGCTATCCATCCAGACGATCGCTCGTCTATGTTCACTGCCTGGTCAACTGCTGTTGCTAATCGCTCGTTCTATGAAGTTGAATTCCGTATGCGCCGCCATGACGGGGAATACCGCTACATGAGTTGTCGTGGAGTGCCTATCTTAGAAGCTGATGGCACGATTCGCGAATGGGTGGGAGCAAATACGGATATAACAGAGCGCAAACAAGCTGAAGAAGCTCTGCGCGAACAGCAAGCTGCGCTGCGCGATCGCAACTTCTTACTGAACTCTATTTTGGAAAGTACGCCAGACATCATTGTTGTTAAAGATCTAGAAGGGCGTTATGTTGCCATTAACTCCAATGTGGCAAACTTTTTGGGCAAGTCAATTGAGGAAATCATCGGCAAAGATGATTTAGAATTAATGTCTGCTGACAGTGCTCGTGAACTTATGGCAAAAGATCGCCAAGTCATGGCAGCAGGAATCACTGAGACTTTCGAGGATGAAATCTCTGCTGATGATGAAACCCCTACAACCTTTTTAACGACAAAAGCTCCTTGGCGGGATGCTAATGGCAATATTCTGGGCATCATCGCCACAAGCCGAGATATTAGCGATCGCAAACAAGTCGAAGCGGATCTGCGCGATCGCAATGCACTTTTAAACTCTATTTTGGAAAGTACGCCCGACTTTATTATGGTTAAAGATCGGGAAGGGCGTCATGTTGCCCTTAACTCTAATCTGGCAAACTTCTTTGGCAAGCCAATTGAAGAAATCATCGGCAAAGACGATTTGGAACTACTGCCGCCTGATATTGCCCGTGAAATTATGGCAAAAGATCGCCAAATTATGGCAGCAGGAATCACTGAGAGTTATGAGGAAGAAGTATCTAATCATGAAACCAGTGCGACCCTTTTGACTACCAAGGCTCCTTGGCGGGATGCTAATGGCAATATCTTGGGTATCGTCGCTACAACGCGAGATATTAGCGATCGCAAACAAGTCGAAGCGGATCTGCGCGATCGCAACGCACTGCTAAACTCTATTTTGGAAAATACACCCGACTTCATTCTCGTTAAAGACCGGGAAGGGCGTTATGTTGCCCTTAACTCCAATTTGGCAAACTTCTTTGGCTTGCCAATTAAAGAAGTCATCGGCAAAAATGATTTGGAAATACTGCCGCCTGACATGGGCCGTGAAGTTATGGCAAAAGATCGCCACATCATGGCAGCCGGAATCATTGACACTTACGAGGAAGATATCTCTTCTTATTCTGAAACTACTAGGACCTTTTTCACTACCAAGGCTCCTTGGCGGGACAATCAGGGCAATATTTTGGGCATCATCGGCATAACACGAGATATTAACGATCGCAAACAAGCTGAAGAAGCTCTGCGCGAACGCAACGATCTGCTGAACTCGATTCTGGAAAGTACGCCAGACATCATTGTGGTTAAAGACCGGGAAGGGCGTTATGTTGCCATGAACTCCAATTTGGCAAAATTCTTAGGCAAGCCAATTGAGGAAATCATCGGCAAAGATGATGGGGAATTACTGTCGCCTGAGAGTGCTCGTGAAATGATCGCAAAAGATCGCCACATCCTGGCAGCAGGAATCACTGAGATTTACGAGGAAGAAGTCTCTCAGGGTGAAACCACTAAGACGTTTTTGACGACAAAGGCTCCTTGGCGGGATGCTAATGGCAATATCCTCGGCATCATCGGCACTACACGAGATATTAGCGAGCGCAAAAAAGTCGAGCAAACACTCCGTCAAACCCTAGAAATACTGGACTTAGCTAGCGATAGTATCATTATTAGAAATATGGACGATCGCATCATCTACTGGAACCAAGGTGCAGAAAAGCTCTATGGTGTGACAAAAGCGGAAGTAGCCGGGGAGTACATTCACGAATTCTTAGAAACCATCTTCCCTAAACCATTAGAAACCTTATTGGCAGAGTTTTTCGAGCACGGAAGTTGGGAAGGAGAACTGCACCACACTACCCGTGACGATCGGCATATTATTGTCGCCAGTCGCTGGACATTACAACGCGACGCAGAAGGAAAGCCTTGTGCCCAACTCGAAATTAATACCGACATTACCGATCGCAAACAAGCGGAAGATGCTATAAAAAAAAGCGAAGAACGCTATCGTTCGCTAATCCTTGCTACGTCCCAAATGGTCTGGACAGGCGATGCTGAGGGGCGATGCCCGGATATGCCGGCTATGAGAGCTTACACCGGACAAACCGAAGCTGAGGTTGTTGGTTTTGGCTGGTTAGATGCAATGCACCCGGACGATCGCGAACGAACGGCTCAGGTCTGGATGGAAGCAGTGCAAACGAAAAGCCTGTATGACATAGAATATCGAATTCGCAGAGCAGATGGAAACTATCGCTATTTCCAAGGTAGAGGCGTACCCATTCTGGATGAAGATGGCAGCATCCGGGAGTGGGTTGGCACTTGCAGCGATATCCACGATCGCAAACAAGCGCAAGATGCTATAAAACAAAGCGAAGAACGCTATCGTTCGCTAACCCTTGCCATCTCCCAAATTGTCTGGACAACCGATCCTGAAGGAAGATGCCAGGATTCACCGAGTATGAGAGCTTACACCGGACAAACGGAAGCTGAGGTGGTTGGTTTTGGCTGGTTAGATGCAGTTCACCCGGACGATCGCGAACTAACAGTTCAGGTGTGGATGGAAGCAGTGCAAACGAGAAGCCTGTTTGACATACAGTATCGAATGTGCGGAGCGGATGGAAACTATCGTTATTTCCAAGCTAGAGGGGTGCCAATTCTGAATGAAGATGGCAGCATCCGGGAGTGGGTTGGCACTTGCAGCGATATCCACGATCGCAAACAAGCCGAAGATGCTATCAAACAAAGCGAAGAACGCTATCGTTCGCTAATAGTTGCCACATCCCAAATTGCTTGGACAGCAGATGTTGAAGGAAGATGCCCGGATCTACCGAGTTGGAGAGCTTACACCGGACAAACCGAAGCTGAGGTAATTGGTTTTGGCTGGTTAGATGCAATTCACCCGGACGATCGCGAACGAACGAATCAGGTGTGGATGGAAGCAGTGAAAACGAGAACCCTGTATGACATAGAATATCGAATCCGGGGAGCCGATGGAAACTATCGTTATTTTCAAGCTAGAGGGGTGCCAATTCTCGATGAAGATGGCAACATCCGGGAGTGGGTTGGCACTTGCACCGATATCCACGATCGCAAACAAGCCGAAGAGGCTATCAAACAAAGCGAAGAACGCTATCGATCGCTAATAGTTGCTACGTCCCAAATCGTCTGGGCAATGGATGCTGAAGGAAGAGGCACGGAGCTACAGAGTTGGAAAGCTTACACCGGGCAAACTGAAGCTGATGTGCTTGGTTTTGGCTGGTTAGATCCAATTTATCCGGACGATCGCGAACGAACGGTTCAGGTGTGGATGGAAGCAGTGCAAACGAAAACCCTGTTTGAGATAGAATATCGAATCCGGAGAGCGGATGGAAACTATCGTTATTTTCAAGTTAGAGGGGTACCCATTCTGAACGAAGATGGCAGCGTCCGGGAGTGGGTTGGCACTTGCACCGATATCCACGATCGCAAACAAACAGAATTCGTACAGGCAAAAGCCAGGGAAGCCGCAGAAGCAGCTAATCGGGCTAAAAGTGAATTCCTTGCCAACATGAGCCACGAATTGCGGACTCCGCTTAATGGCATCATGGGATACGCGCAGATTCTTCAGCGTTCCAAAGTCTTGAATGAAGAAGAGCGATCGCGCATTGATGTCATTTATCAGTGCGGTTCGCATTTACTGACGTTAATCAATGATATTCTCGATTTGTCGAAGATTGAAGCGCAGAAAGTCGAACTCATGCCCACGGATTTTCATTTCCCGGCGTTCCTGCAAGGTGTAGCAGAGATGTGTCGCATTCGAGCTGAACTTAAGGGAATTCACTTCCATTTTCCATCAAGCCCCGAACTCCCGATCGGTATTCGTGCAGATGAAAAACGCTTGCGACAAGTATTAATTAATCTTTTGAGCAACGCTATTAAATTTACGGATGAGGGCAGTGTCACTTTTATAGTCAGTTTTGCAACAGAAGGAAAAATTCGCTTTGAAATACGCGATACAGGTACCGGCATTGCACAAGATCAACTCCAAGCTATCTTTGAGCCCTTCGAGCAGGTAGGCGATCGCAGGCGGCAGACGGAAGGTACGGGATTGGGACTGGCAATTAGCAAAAAAATTGTAGAACTAATGGGCAGTACCATTCAGGTTCAAAGTGAGATGAATGTTGGCAGTATTTTCTGGTTTGATGTCGATCTGTCTCCAGCCGACGAATGGGTAAAAACGTCTCAAATCGACAATCGCGGGCAGATTATCGGCATCAAAGACCGCCAACCTAAGATTGTGGTTATCGATGACAAATGGGCTAACCGTTCGGTAATTAGCAATTTGCTCAGTCCGATCGGCTTTGAGGTGTCTGAAGCCAACGATGGGCAGGAAGGCTGGGAAAAAATTCTGGAGGTACAGCCAGATTTAATCGTTACCGACTTACTAATGCCCGAACTAGATGGCTTCGAGCTGATTAAGCGGGTTCGAGAATCGGAAAATTTCAAAGACATCATCATTATTGTTTCTTCTGCCAGCGTATTTGAAACCGATCAATACAGAAGTTTAGAGGCAGGAGGCAACACCTTTATTCCTAAACCTGTTCAAGCAACGGAACTCCTGCAAAAATTACAACAGTATCTTGATTTGGAATGGGTTTACGAAGGTAATGAAGATCCACTGGCGATCGCCTCAGACACCAATGAGCTAATTGCCCCGCCTGCTACAGAAATGGAAATGCTATACGAGCTGGCTCTGAAAGGAAATTTCCTAGAAATAGTTAAGCAGGCGTCATTACTTGAAGAAATAGACCCAAAATACATTCCCTTTGCTAAAATATTGCATCAAATGGCAAAAGACTTTCAAGACGAAGAGATTTTAACTTTTATTCAGTCCTACAAGTAAGGTTTATGAATTCAGCAATTCAACCAAAGAGTACGATTCTAATAGTTGATGACAATTCAGCTAATCTAGGTGTCTTATCTGATGCTTTAAGTCAGGCAGGATTTGAAGTTCGGGTCGCCAAATCTGGAAAAATGGCACTAGAGCGGGTCAAATATGCTCTACCAGATCTAATCTTACTAGATGTCATGATGCCCGAAATTGATGGATTTGAAACCTGTCGTCGATTACAGGCTAATCCAGAAACTAAACAGATTCCCATTATATTTATGACTGCTCTCTCGGATACGGCTAATAAAGTTGAGGGATTTCAGGTTGGGGCTGTAGATTATATTACCAAGCCCTTCCAACAGGAGGAAGTATTAGCTCGCGTTAAACTGCATTTAAAGCTTCATGTTCTTACAGACAAGTTAGAGGAAAAAAATACATTATTGGAGCAAAAAGTTGAAGAAGTCAGCCAAGCCTATGATGCTTTGCAAAAAATGCAAATTAAGTTAATCCAAAACGAGAAAATGTCGGGATTAGGGCAAATGGCGGCTGGGATTGCTCATGAAATCAATAACCCTATAAATTTCATCTCGGGGAATCTGGGTTATGCCCAAGAGTACGCTCATAACTTACTAAAAATTATACACCTCTATCAAGAAGATTATGTAAATCCCACCCCTCGGATTCAAGCAGCAATGGATGAAATAGAACTGGAATTTTTGGAGGAAGATTTTATAAAAGTTCTTAACTCAATCAACTTAGGAACGCAGCGCATCCAGGAGATTGTCAAGTCTATGCGAATTTTTTCTCGCCTGGATGAGGCAGAGGTGAAAGCAGTAAATATCCATGAAGGAATTGATAGTACACTCACCATCCTGCATCATCGTTTAAAAGCAAAACCAGACCATCCAGAGATTGAACTAATAAAAGAGTACGGTCAGCTTCCACCAGTAGAATGCCATGCCGGACAACTCAATCAAGTGTTCATGAATATTCTTTCCAATGCCATTGATGCTTTAGATGAATCGAATCAGCAGCGTTCCTTTGCAGAAATCAAACAAAACCCGAACCGCATTCAAATTTCTACAAAAATAATTGACGATAATTGGGTTGCTATTCATATTAGTGACAACGGTCGGGGAGTTTGCGAAACTTTACAAGCGAAACTATTTGACCCTTTTTTTACCACCAAACCTATCGGTAAAGGAACGGGGTTGGGGTTATCTATCAGTTACCAAATTATTGTTGAAAAGCATGGGGGCAGATTATACTGCCAGCCTATACCAGGAAAGGGAATAGAATTCGTCATTGAAATTCCAATTCGGCCACAAGCTAGTCAAGCTGCTTAGTTTCCCGGTGCAATGTCTCTTACGAACTTTGCTTAATTTCTCGCCTATAGCGCGGATGACAGGGATTACCCGTACAAACAAAGCCGGCAGGCATATTTTTAAAGACACTACTGCGAGCTCCAATTAAAGCGTTGGCACCGATTTCGACACCTGGGCCAATGAAGCAGTCGGCGGCAATCCAAACGCCGTTATTAATGAGAACAGATGCTGTTATTAAGCCAAAGGCTGGGTCTTGGGGGTCGTGAGTGCCGGTGCAGAGGTAACTTTTTTGAGAAATGACGCAGTGTTTGCCGATCGCAATTCGATCGAGACTGTACAATACAACATCATCTCCGATCCAACTGTAGTCGCCGATTTCAATTTTCCAAGGATAGGTAAAACGAGCCGTAGGGCGGATAATCACACCACAACCTATTTTCGCTCCAAATAACCGCAGCAAGCCGCTTCTGATGCCGTTAAAAGGGTGTGGAGTGAGGGAAAATGCGATCGCCTGCACGAACCACCAAACCAAAATTAGCCAACCAGGTCTTCCCCGATCGAAATTTGATTGGTTGTACAGCCGCAAATCAACCAAAGATTCCCCTGTTAAAGTATTTGGCTGATTGTCGCTAATTGGACGATCGTTTATTTCAGGATTTTGGGAATTTGCGATCGGCTTTTCCGGTTCTTGGTTCGGATTTGGTATATTATAAGTCATTGATAGTTAATTTAATGTTTAATTAAAAATCGAGTTTAACCTGAAGGACTGCTGCATGACATTTCCAGTTACGGACAATTTTGAATCTGAAAACGCCAAAGAGCTCGTACATTGCGAGAATACAAATCCCAGAATTGGCAAAGTGCGACTTTTACAAACAGCATTGGTACTGCTTAGCAGCTTTTTTGTCGCAGAGTTAATCGCCGCACTTAATTCTCATAGTTTGTCCCTATTAGCAGATGCGGGTCACGTTTTTTCAGATGTAGCAGCTTTAGCAATAACTTTGACAGCGACTTGGTACTCCTCAGTCAAACGCAAAAGTAAATCCGTAGATTGTACGATCGCACAATCGCCAATCCCTGAACGAGGAGAAATCATTGCTGCTTTAATTAATAGTATCAGTTTAGTAGCGATCGCCCTTTGGATTGCCGCAGAGTCGATCGACCGCTTGCAGTCCCCAACTCCCGAAGTAGAAGGGCTCCCGATGTTAATTACCGCCATAGTCGGTTTAAGCATCAACTCAATCAATGCTTGTTGCTTGCATTCCTGCTGTCACGGCGACTTAAATCTCAAAAGCGCCTTTCTGCACGCAGTTGCCGACATATTTTCCTCGGTTGGAGTAATTTTAGCTGCGATCGCCGTGGCGTGGCTGCACTGGAATTGGGCGGACGGCTTAATTAGCTTGCTAGTTTCGGCATCAATTATTTTATTAACTCTACCATTGCTAATCGAAAGCATCCAATTGCTGCTAGGAAAAGTATCAGCAATATCCGCAACTCAACAGCCTTGCGACTGCGAAAAAGTGAGCGCAGAAAAATTGCTTTTTCCATCCCTCGAAGAACTCATCAAATAACATCTCTTCATCTGCGTCTATCTGCCACCATCTGCGGTAAAAATCAAAATATTGTGAAGTGTTCGGGAGAACCAGCCCCTAATTATGATAAGATAAAGAGCGGTGTAATTGACAACTCCTCACAATAAAATAAAACCGCGCTCAAGCCTATCTGCCATTAATTCATACCCTGCTGAATTGCCTCAACGGTGAAGAAACCCAGATTTGACAGGCAACTCAGAACGGCTGGATTGGGTGGGGGTTTCTGCAAGTTTCAAGAAAGTAGCGGCACAGTTGGCAGAGACCGGAAAGGAAAAGCCAAGAACGAGCAGTAGAGGTGAGATTACAGGGCATTGTGATAAACTAAGAATTATAGTCCATATATAATATTTCCTATGACCAACGACCGCCTGGAATCCTTCCGAACAGCCTTCCAGAATCTTCAGTTACTTCCTTTGATCACCCCCGAGCAACTGAATAAATTTCATGTGGAATATGGTACTGAGATTTTAGAAGAATTGGAGCATTTGGTTGAAGATTGCTCACAGGACAATAACAAAATTATTTTTACGGGGCATCGTGGGTCAGGTAAATCAACATTGCTGGGTCAGTTTTGTCAGCACACGCAGAATCGCTACTTTGTCGTGTTCTTTTCCATCTCTGACCTGATTGAAATGTCAGATGTGAATCATGTCAATATTTTGTTTGCTATGGCAGTACAGCTTATGGAAGCAGCAGAAGAACGCCATATCAAAATCGGTTCTCAAACAAAAAAAGCTTTTTATAAGTGGTTTAGTAAGCATACTCGAACTGAGGGAAGTTCACTTGATTCTAGCATTGAGCTAGAAACAAGTGGAGAAGCTGGTGTAAATGCTTGGTTTGTGAAATTTTTTGCTAAGTTGAAAGCAACTTTGAAGGCAAACTCTGTGATTCGTGAGGAAATTACGACTGAGTTTGCGAGACGGATTTCAGATTTGGTCGATCGCATTAACGAGATCGCTAGTGTGATTGAAGCGGCGTGCGGACAAGAAATTATGGTCGTGATTGACGATCTTGATAAACTCGATTTAGAGATAGTAGATCGTGTTTATAGAAATAATATCAGTGCGTTATTTCAGCCTCAGTTTCGGATTATTTATACAATTCCAATGGCAGCGACACGAGATATGTCGTTGCGAGGAATTATTCATAATGCTACCAATAATAAGATTCAATCCATGTGGGCGACAAAGTTGTTTCCGCGTGGAGAAGATAGAGTTCCAAATGCTTCTCCTGTCCAAGAAGCTGTAAAAGTATTTGAACAAATTCTTTACAAGCGACTTCCCAAGCATTTGATTGAGCCGGAAGCAACTCAGATGATGATCGTCAAAAGTGGTGGGGCATTGCGGGAATTTATTCGTTTGGCTAGTCAGTCCTGTGGGTTATGTTTGAGGCAGTTACGTCGCACACCTGAGAAACAACATTTGATAATCACGTCTGAAATTTTAAAAGATGCTATTACCGAATATCGGATTAATTTAACAGAACCTCTTGGACAAAACCGTTATCAAGTTCTAGTGGATGTATACCAAAATTATTTACCAAACGATGGGATGGATCAGGATTTCTTAGATTTATTACATAACCTCTACATCCTAGAATATCGCAATGCTGATTTGTGGTTTGGAGTCCATCCAGTAGTTCAGGAAATATTGCAGAAACGTGGGTTAATCGGAGTGACAGGATAAATGCTCAACAGTGAGATCGCGGACGATCGATCGATCAATGAGGATAGTTACGATGGCCTTGTCTCTTTAATTGAAGCAAGTCAAGGTGTATTGTCATTGTTAATTGCCTCCTGTAAACCGGGAGATTTTCAAACCCAGATTATTAATCGTTACGAGGCAGAACTTGCTCCCCATATCCCTTGTTATCGCGCGGTTTTGAATCAAAAGGAACCTAGCCTGAGAGCGGCGTTGGAGCAACTTGTCAACGATCGCCCAGAGTTAAAAGCGCCCCAGGCATCAGCCGCAATTACTGTAACGGGAACGGAGGCTTTGATGGATAGTGTGTCACAAGCTGACTCTAACCATCAGTCGGAGTTAAGCCGTTTTTTCGGCTATTTGCAATGGACGCGGGAGGGGTTGCGGGAGTTTCCTTTTCCGATCGTACTTTGGATAACACCAAGTATTCTGAGTCGCTTGAGTCTGGAAGCGCCGGATTTTTGGAGTTGGCGGAGTGGCGTATTTCGATTTGTGTCGCCTGCGGTGCTAGAAACCGGTGTGGTTAACACCACTGGGGAAAGTTCTCTGCTGATTGAACCAGAGAGAAGACTGAGTTTACCCCTAGATGAACTGTTAGAACAGGTGGAAAATCTGGAGCAACAAGCTAGGGAAACTCCTGCATTAGCAACCGTATACAATCGAGTTGCTAATGCTTATGCAAATCGGGTAAAGACGCGCCAAGCACAGGATTATTCACAGGAGATCGAGCGGGCAATTCATTTCTTTGACAAGTCACTTGCCTTACAAGAAAAATTGAACTTACGGCAGGCGCAATCTGACACTTTGTTACAGTTAGGTGATATTTACCGTGACTTAGGATTGTGGGAACGGGTATTTGATCCCTATCAGCAGTCTTTAGAAATTGCTAGGAATTTGAAAGATCGCCTGCGAGAGGCGGCTGCTTTGGGGCGACTGGGGAATCTTTACCAACAATATCGTCAAGGCGATCGTGCGAATAACTTGGAAAGGGCGATCGCATATTTCACTGCTGCATTAACCGTCTACACCCGCGATGCCTTTCCCGAAGATTGGGCCCTGACGCAAAATAATCTGGCAATTGCCTACAGTAACAGAATCAGGGGAGAGAGGGCTGATAATATCGAACTGGCGATCGCATCTTTCACTGCTGCATTAACCGTCTACACCCGCGATGCCTTTCCCGAAAATTGGGCTATGACGCAAAATAATCTGGCAATTGCCTACAGTGACAGAATCAGGGGAGAGAAAGCTCAGAATATCGAACTGGCCATCGCATTTTACACTGGTGCATTATCCGTCCTCACCCGTGATGCTTTTCCCGAATATTGGGCCCTGACACAAAATAATCTGGGAGAAGCCTACCGTAACAGAATCAGGGGAGATAAAGCACAGAATATCGAACTGGCCATCGCATATTTCACTGCTGCATTATCCGTCCGCACCCGTGAGGCCTTTCCCGAAAAATGGGCCCTGACGCAAAATAATCTGGCAATTGCCTACAGTGACAGAATCAGGGGAGATAAAGCACAGAATATCGAAAATGCGATCGCATTTTACACTGGTGCATTATCCGTCCTCACCCGTGATGCTTTTCCCGAATATTGGGCTATGGCGCAAAATAATCTGGGAGAAGCCTACCGTAACAGAATTAGGGGAGATAAAGCAGAGAATATCGAACTGGCGATCGCATTTTACACTGCTGCATTAACCGTCCGCACCCGCGAAGCCTTTCCCGAAAAATGGGCCCAGACACAAAATAATCTGGCAACAGCCTACTTATACAGAATTAGGGGAGAAAAAGCAGAGAATATCGAACTGGCGATCGGATATTTCACTGCTGCATTAACCGTCCTCACCCGCGAAGCTTTTCCCGAAAAATGGGCTGCGACGCAAAATAATCTAGCAACAGCCTACCGTAACAGAATTAGGGGAGAAAAAGCAGAGAATATCGAACTGGCGATCGCATCTTTCACTGCTGCATTATCCGTCCGCACCCGCGAGGCCTTTCCCGAACAATGGGCTAGGACGCAAAATAATCTAGCAACAGCCTACAGTAACAGAATCAGGGGAGAGAAAGCAGAGAATATCGAACTGGCGATCGCATCTTACACTGCTGCATTATCCGTCCTCACCCGTGATGCTTTTCCCCAAGATTGGGCCCTGACGCAAAATAATCTGGGAGTTGCCTACTTTGACAGAATCAGGGGAGAGAAAGCAGAGAATATCGAACTGGCGATCGCATCTTACACTGCTGCATTAACCGTCCGCACCCGCGAGGCCTTTCCCGAAAAATGGGCTCTGACGCAAAATAATCTGGCAAATGCCTACTGTGAAAGAATTAGGGGAGACAAAGCAGAGAATATCGAACTGGCGATCGCATCTTACACTGCTGCATTATCCGTCCTCACCCGTGATGCTTTTCCCGAATATTGGGCTCAGACGCAAAATAATCTGGGAGAAGCCTACCGTAAGAGAATCAACGGATTCGGTTCTGTGAAAACATAAAAACTTTGTCAACCGTTACTGCTCTCAATGAGGCACAACAATGGCTGCGGAATCTGACCTCAGAGAAGCTGGAAGCCGTCTTACAAGACCTCAAACCCGAAATCGCTCAAACATTTGAGTAAGTGCCCCCAAAGGAACGAACTCACAATCAAGCTCCTCTGAATGGCCCACAGGATCGCAAGCCCTTTTCCTTTGCTGAACCTCATTACTGGGCTGGCTTTACTGCGATCGGTCTTTAGCAATCCTGACAACAATTGTCCTGTTTTTTCGTGCTGATGTAAATAAGTACCCCTGTTAATGGTACTCCTTGGTAAATGGCAAAGGATAGCCATTGGGATAAGGGCGATTGATTAAATGAGTAATTCTTATTTTGCCATAATTATTGTACTTCTTTTGTCCAGAAACCCGGCGGTTGAAACTCCGGCTGCACAAACTTTCGTCCACGCGGACTAACAGATATTCTCACGGCAATTTCACTTCTGTCTCCTGACTGATAACTACTGGCGGCGACAAAGGCGGCTGAGATTCGGCCACATTCAACTGACCGCCACAACAACGCAACTCGTAAAGTTTGGCATTAATTTGATACTCGTATTGGCTCAATAGCCTTGCATAAATATAGCCAGCTTTTCCATCCAAAAAGCCTAACTGAATGAAGTAAAATAAAATAAATCTGAGCATTGGTTTAAAAGGCAGCCACACCCAAACTTTTTTGAGAAATCGCTTCCGCTGTACGGCATCTCCAAATAAGTTAGCACCAATAGTGCCGCTGTCATCGCGCCCTTCAATAATATTGTAATAAACGCGAGCTTCCCAATTAGAATAGCGGTTGTGCCGTTCTATCCAGTGAAATAAATCGCGGTAATCTTCGTGGACCATGTCATTTTTTAAGTAGCCGACTTGACCGGATAAAATGACGTGTTCGTGAACTTCGTTGTCGCCAGTATTGGGGACGGATTCAGTGCCGAGATTTTCGTAACGGCCTTTTTGATGTTTGAACAAACGCAAATTCCAGTCGGGATATCGGCCGCCGTAACGCAGCCACTGACCTAAAAATAAGACTTTGCGGTTGAGGTAGTAGCCGTCAAAATTGGGGTCTTCGATCGCCAGCGCGATTTCGTCCCAAAGTTCCGGGGGAATGCGCTCGTCGCAATCGACAATTAATACCCATTCGTTGCGAAAGGGTAGATTGTCTAAAGACCAATTTTTCTTTTTCGGCCAGCGTTTGTCGAAGTAGAATTGCACTACTTTTGCGCCGCTACTGATGGCAATTTCTACCGTGCGATCGCTGCTTTGGGAATCAACCATGAAAACTTCATCCGCCCTGGCAATGCTGGCCAGACACGCAGGTAGATTAAGTTCTTCGTCTTTTGCCGGAATGAGAACTGAAACCGGAATCTTGGATGAACTAGATGTCATAATCGAGTGCTTGAACCTGAATGCGGTAGAGTTTTTGTGGATCGAGTGCGATCGGCACAGCCGCGCCGACGACTTGAGCAGCGAGGGATATTGCCTATAGCCTAATGCCTAGTGGTCGATTTCGGTGCAAAAATCAGGCCGCGGATGGCTGCGCTCAAATAACCGATTTGACCCCAGGCAAAAACGAAATTTTCAAAGCGCAGCGCCGGATCTCTAATATATTTAAAAGACTTCCAGACACCCCTCAAGATTCTTTCACCTCCTCGCCCAAGCTGAGCAATACCCGCTCGATCGGACAATTGTTCCCGATAACACTCGCTGATGCCTTGCCACCACCCGCGCTCTAGAAACCAAGCTTTGTTGAGCCGTTCTGCAGCGACATTGTGAAGCACCACGGCCTCGGGCAGATAAACTACTTGCCAACCTAACTCTAAAGCTAATTCTGTGGCCCGCAACTCTTCATTTGACAACAATTTTGTGCCGACTCTACCGAGTTTGACATCGAAGCCGCCAATTTTTTCGAGAAACGTGCGCCGGATTGAGTAGTTTACACCCCTGGGAGTCAAACCGGCAGCAGTCACGTCAACGCAACTTTCCCCCAAATCGTAAACTCCCAAGTTCTGGGCCAATCCCGGTGACAGCCATTCGGGCGGGGAGACTCCACAAGGCCAGATCAAGTTGACTTTGCCGCCTGCTACGGCTAGTTTTTGATTGCTTTGATAAGCCGCGTGCAGCACCCTGAGCCATTTAGGGTCAGCAACAGCGTCGTCGTCGAGATAAGCTAATATTTCGCTGCGAGCTTCTGAAGCGCCGGTGTTCCGGGCTACAGACAGACCGATTTCGGGTTCCCAGACGTACTTGAGGCGGCGATCGCCCAGTCTTGCTTCTACCACCTCGCGGGTGCGCGAAGTGGAACTTTCCGGACTCGCATAATCGCTAGAGGCGTTATCCACTACTACTACTTCAAAGTTGTCGGGAAAATCCTGTACCAGCAAGCTGTCGATCGCCCCACCTAAATAGGCGGCGCGATTGTGGGTGCAAATTATCGCTGATATCTGAGGATGATCTGGCATAAATAACAGCTTGGGAAATACGGGGGTTCTCGATCGACTTACTGTTAAATTGTCTCAACAATGCTATTATCGCTTAAAAAGCATTTGGTAGTTGGCAGTTTAAATCATAATTGGTAATTGGTAATTGGGAATTGGCAATTGGGAATTATGTTTAATCCTTTGTATGTGACCCCGCCCAAAGAACGGAGACAAGCCCGTGACATTAGTCGCCAGCAGCCCAAAAATTTTAACCAAACTTCAATCTCCCAAAATCATTTGTTGTGGAGTAAATCTAAAATCTAAAATCTAAAATCTAAAATCGACTGACTAATGACTAACTCACAACCCCCGGCATCCAGACAATTAATTTTAGTAACTGGGCCGGCCCGAAGTGGCAAAAGTGAATGGGCCGAAACTCTGGCTGCGGGTTCGGGAAAACAAGTAATCTATGTGGCTACCGGCCGGGTTGATGAAACTGATTTGGAGTGGGTTCGTCGCCTCGAACAGCACCAAAATCGCCGTCCAGTTGATTGGACAACTCTAGAAGTGCCGATCGAATTATCGACCGCTGTGCGATCGGCTCAATCGTCAGAATGCTTGTTGATTGATTCCCTGGGAACTTGGACGGCGAATCTTTTGGAACAAGAAGCGGCTGTTTGGGCTAATGCGCAGCACGAGTTGCTGGCTAGTTTGAAGTCGGCGGCGGCTGATGTGATTTTGGTAGGGGAAGAAACCGGATGGGGCGTTGTGCCTGCTTATCCGGCGGGGCGGCTGTTTCGCGATCGCCTCGGCACTCTCGTGCGCCAGATCGGGGCGATCGCCGATAATGTTTATCTCGTCACCGGAGGTTACGCCTTGGATCTGAGCGTTCTGGGTACGCCGCTGCCGCCTGCTGCGAAAAATTAACAGCCGGATTCGCCATTGACAAGCGAGAAAAAATCTCGGTTTCCCGACGGACAATTTTAAGTAAAAATCAGGTATAATTTTAACTGAGATTGAAAACTCAAGACTCAGATAAATGAGTCAAAAAACATACTCCCTCGGGCAACCCGCACAACAATTTGACACGAGGAATAGCAAAATTTTCAAATAATGTAAAATATAAAATGTCTCTTTAGAAAGAGTGCCAATTTCAAATTGAAAGTCTAAAATCACCAATTAGTTGACAGGTTGACTAAAAATTATGGCATCAGAGAGTGAAGTGAGAAAATATATTGCTTACTGGTTTCAGTTAGGCAAAAAAGTATTAGTTCGCAACGGTTCCGAAGTGCTGCTGCCCAAATCGGTAATTGCGGGCGATCGCTACAGCCAGGAATTTGAAGACTGCTGGCAAAAAATTATCTCCCCTGACAGCGGAGACTGTTACCTGCAAGGCACAAACGAAACAATTGCCCAACTGCTGACACCAGCTTGGGACATCAGCCCCTGCGCGCGCTGCGCGATGCCCGTAGTGTTCCAAAAAACCGGAATGCCCCCGGAGTTCTGTCCCTGTAACGACTTACCGAACTGGCCCGATACCGAACTGCCCCAACCTCGATCGCCAGTCAGCACAAAATCGCAACTCTCAGGAATTCGCGATCGACTCAAAAGATCCAGCGGGGAGTAAGTATATAAGAAGGAAGAAGGGTCTTCTTCCTTAAATTGTTACAATATATTTACAATGCTTCACACTAGGTCTGATTTATGAATGTCAAGACGGTATCGCCACCCTCCCCGCAAACTTATACAAATTCAGGGACTCAAGCTGTACTAAGCAATCTTAAAGATGCAAACACAATTCCCCTGCAAGCAGTACCAGTATCATTAGAGACGGAGGTCGTAACGGACGATCGGCTAAAATCAGCCAGAGACATAGCTTTCGAGTTAGCCGGAGATACTGTGCGCTACGATCCAGTGGCGATCGCAGCGCTGTACCGAAAGCGACCTCTACAAGTCTGGGGAAGGCTGTCGAGCGTTGTTTGGACATTTTTTAGCTTTGCCTTCAGTGTGTGGTTCGACGGCAAAACAGGTCGTACCGCCACCAACCAAAAGCGTCGCGCCGTCCGACTGCGAGAAATTCTGGCCCAACTCGGCCCAGCTTTCATCAAAATCGGACAAGCACTCTCAACACGGCCTGACTTAGTACCGCCAGTATATTTAGAAGAACTAACAACGCTGCAAGACCAATTGCCAGCATTTCCGAACGAAGTAGCATATCAATTCATCCAAGAAGAATTGGGCGCCCACCCCAAAGACATCTACGCAGAAATCACCCCCGATCCGATCGCCGCAGCTTCTCTCGGACAAGTCTACAAAGGCAAACTCAAAACCGGGGAAACAGTCGCAATCAAAGTGCAGCGACCAGATTTAGCCGAGAACATCGGCTTAGATATCTACATCCTGCGGCGCGTTGCAGTTTGGGCACAAAACAACTTCAAAATAATTCGCAGCGACCTCGCAAGCATTATGGACGAGTTGGGCGAGCGCATTTACGAAGAAATGGACTACACCCACGAAGGTCAAAATGCCGAACGGTTTGCCCAACTATACGGCCACATCAAAGACATTTATGTTCCCAGCATCTACTGGGAATATACCCGCCGCCGCGTCTTAACAATGGAGTGGATCACCGGCGTCAAACTGACTAATTTAGAAGCAGTTAAAGCTCAAGGAATCGACGCTCCTTACTTAATTGAAGTGGGGGTGCAGTGTTCTCTAAGACAACTGCTAGAACACGGTTTCTTTCACGCTGACCCGCATCCCGGCAATCTTTTGGCAACTCCTGACGGTCAGTTGGCTTATCTTGATTTCGGGATGATGAGCGAAGTTAAACCTTATCAGCGATACGGCTTGTTAGAAGCTGTGGTGCATTTGGTGAACCGCGACTTTGAAGGTTTAGCAAAAGATTACGTGAAGTTGGAGTTTTTAACGCCAGACACCGATTTAACCCCAATTATTCCAGCTTTGGCCAGCGTGTTTAACAATGCTTTGGGTGCTAGTGTTGCCGAACTAAATTTCAAAAGCATTACTGACGAGCTTTCGGCGGTGATGTACGAATATCCTTTCCGAGTTCCAGCTTACTATGCTTTGATTATTCGATCGCTCGTTACGTTAGAAGGGATTGCCATTAATGTCGATCCCGAATTCAAAGTGTTGAGCAAAGCTTATCCTTACGTAGCGAAACGGCTGTTGAGCGACCCGGCACCGGAATTGAGAGCATCCCTGCAAGACTTGCTGTTCAAACAAGGGGAATTCCGCTGGAACCGCTTAGAAAACTTGCTCAAAAATGCCCGCGAGAGCGAGGATTACGATGTCAGCAAAATCTTGAACCAAGCTTTAGAATATTTATTTTCCGAAAGAGGAGATTTCATTCGCGATCGTATTGTTCTGGAATTAGTCAAAAGTCTCGACACACTTTCCAGCAACGCCTTTGCTAACGCCAAAGCTGTAGTCGGCGAATGGTTTGGAGTCAAGGCAAATCAACCTGTGGTTTCACAAACTGAACAAAAAAACTTAGAGCACATCAAGCGGATTTGGGATATTTTGCAATCAACTCCCGGTTTTGACACGATGAAAGTATTGCAGCTACTTCCGCAGTTGTTGGTGAAACCGGAAGTGCAGAATATGGGCCAGAAAGTAGTCGGCGGTTTAGCTCAAAGAGCAGTTGCTAGGGTAATTCGCGAGTTTTTGCTTTCGCAGGAACCGGCAGCAATTCCCGAGAATGGAAGCTATGCTAAAACTTCGCCTCAGTTGTCTTTACCTGCTGCGAAGTAGTTTGATTGGGCGTTTTTTTGACCGCCGATATTAGCAGAAAAACACAGATGAACGCAGATGAAATTTCGTCTGCGTTCTTTTAATTAGGGCTTGCTGAATAAGCGATCGCAAATCAATAACAAGAGCGATCAATATATTCAACCAACGTTAAATATGAGTTTTTCCTGCTTCAACTTTAGTAAAGCATAAGTGTAGATTATGTTCGACCCAAAAACAGGCATTGTTTTCCCCGAACGGCATAAAAATACACAAAAAACCCGGCGCCACCAGGTAGAAAGGTTCATTACTAAAAAAGTAATCGCAATGGCTGTTTGCGAGGTATTGTCAAGTTTTGCCATGACCAAATTCAGACCGAATCTTCGTTTACCTTGCCCAAATTTGCCCTCAATTGCATTTCTAATCCTCTCATCAGATGCGGCTTGCTTCTTTTTTTCTTTACTCACATTTGCTCTTGGTCTTCCTAGAGGCTGCCCACTAATTCTAATGCCTCTTTCTTTGCACCAAGCTCGGTTTTCTCTTGTACGATAAATACGATCTGCATGAACTGATTCTGGATAGTATCCTGTGAAGCTATGATATGCTTCTACTTGTGCTTTTAAGTCCCCTGATTCGTTGAAATTATCCCAGCTCATCCGGTTTAAGAATACATACCCTTCAAAGCAACTGGCGGATAGTTTGGCTCCAAACTCTACATTTTTTCCGGCTTTTCCTCTGACTATTGGACGGATGTGGGGTTGGCTTAAACTTACTATTCTATCCGATATACTCTGTTTATTGTTGTCAAATAACCATTGCTGTTGGCGATAGACTTCTGTGAGGACTAGCAAAGTTTTATATTGCTTTTTCTTCAAACCTTCTAGGGTCGCACCTGAATCGATTAGCTGTTCAATATGAGCCAAGTTTCTTTTTATATATTGGAGTTGTTTTTTAATTGCCTGTCTTTTTTTGTTGCGGGATGGTCTTCTTTGTTTGGCTATTAATAAGTAATCTTTTCGGGCGAGATTACGGTAGGTTCTGGGTTTTTTCGGGATTTGGTCTTTGAGCGGTTTATAGAGGATATCTATAATTTTTTCGGTGTGAACTCTGGCTCCGTTTAATAGTCCTAAGTCGGTCGGATAACTAATGTCTGCCGGGGCGCAGGTCGCATCTACGATCAACTTTCCGCGATTGGGTGACTCATTTTTGGCGTCCGAATCCTTTTTTTTTTCGATCTTAACTGGGGTGGTGGAGCGCATTTTTTCGACCATTCGTTCGTTCACTTTATTAATTAGGTTGGGACTAATACGCCCGTCGAAAGTGAACTAATAGAGATGGGTCAAATGCGAGTTCATTACTATAAGCTAATTGACCGATAAAGTATTGCAAATAGGGGTTTTCCCGGATTTGTTCGACTGTTTCCCTATCGCTAATTCCCAGTTTTTCTTTGATGATTAATGCCCCCAACGCGATCCGAAAGGATTTGGCGGGTGCACCCACTTCTGTGGGGAAGTTTTTAGCATATTCTGCTTCAAATTCTGACCACGGGATAAGTTCGGCCATTTTTACCCAGCGGTTATCTGGTGACAAGCTTCCTCCGAAGGGCAGTTCAAACTCGGATGGGGGTTTTGGGGCAAGATCAACTTTTCGGTACACGATCGCAGGTGGTTATGCACGGGTTTTGACCTATTTTACCTGTTTTTCACGGCGATGACTCTCGATCGCACGATCACATAACCCAGATCTCGTAAATCTTTTGGCTTTTATTCAGCAAGCCCTAATTAAGCTTGAATCCTTTAGCGGCTAATTGCTGGCGGAGACTCTGAATCATTACGCGATCGAGAGTATTTTCACCACTATTGGTACTAGATTGACGCTGTTGTTCAATATATGCTGTACGCTTTTGAGATAAGTCGCGGATCGTCTTTTTAATCGCTTCTCTTTCGGTTTTCTTTCCAGCTACATATGCTCTTTTTTGTGTTAGCGTCATACCTCGCATGATTTCTGGTAAATTATCATCTGATATTGCCTCTAGTTTAACTGTTCCGTTTTCGAGAGCATCCAGCAAGTCCCAAGAAGCATTATCGTAGTATTCAGAAGCTTTGGACGCACTACGCAAAACCGTATTGCTGCCAGCATTACTATCTTCAACTGCTTGACGTTGTTGTCCTATTCTTCCTTCTCTACCGTAGGGAATGTAGGTTTGATTTAGTTTAGTATTCCAAGTAGAAATTTCGTCGTCGTAAGGGGACTTAATTACCACAATTTGTTGGTTTTGATTAATGTTGAAGCTACTGCCTTTTGCTAAATCTGCTCCTGATGCCCAAAGTCTTCGCTCCTGACTTTCGGCTGAACCACAGTAGATTGTATTAACGAGTGTATCTCCTTTGACAGCGAGATTGACAGATTGATTCCAAACTATTGGGCCTTGATCGAATGGTTCATTACCCGCAATAAAAATCACGCGAAAATCTTCCTGATTTTTACTCCAGTTTAATTCTTGCATTGCTGAACGAATTACCCAGCCAGCATATTCTTGACCGCCGTTGGTTTTGATACTAAATAGCTTTTCGGAAACTAAATCTAATTCAGGAGTAAATCCCGTTAATAATCTGACAAAACCTTCCGACGAATGTAAGCTGTCATTACCATAATGGTACAGAGCAACCTCTAAATCTGGTACTTCGCCATCTTTGGTTACTTTAGTTAAAAAATTAACAATTTGCCAAAGTTGAGTACGAGTCTGGTCAATCAATCCATCCATGCTATTACTAGAATCTAAAAGGATGGCTATCTGAATTTTTGCTTTTGCGAAAGCTGCTGTGGGAGAGCACAAGATACTTAGGGTTAAAGCTGTAGTGAATAAAATTCGAGCTAGTTTTTGCATGGGATTTTCCCTAGGAAATTATTTTTTTCCCAATTATAGTCATTGGTAATTTAGATTTAGTTCCTGATGTCAAGTAACTTGTAACAATATTTTACATTTGGGTTCGATTCATTACAGGACTTACCAACTCCGATCGAAGAAACCGGGTTTTTACCGAATTTGTGGACTGCAACGAAGTATTTTCCTACAAACCCGGTTGCTGGTCATTTATGGGTAACTCAGACCAAAGAAACCGGGTTTTTTACCCAATCTGCGGACTGAATCGAGGTAATTTACGTAAGTTTACAAAATCATGTCACTTTTTCTCACCGACAGGGCGATCTGGGTGGTTGATTCTTTGAGTTAAGGCAGAGTAGAAGGTCTTCCTGCTCTTCAGAATGCAACCGCAGATGTGCGGGATGAGCGAACTAGGAATAGTATTGTACCGCATCTGCGACATAATTATAAGTTAGACCAACTTCAACTACAAACGATTCTACCAATACAAGGAATGAAACAGCTTGTTCTTACGTACTTCATGTGGGCCTATCAGCCTCATTTTCGGATTCAAATGGAAGACCGTGCAAAGCAAGCTTTAGCAGCACTGGGTGCAAACATTGAAGTAAAAGCATTATTGGTCGGTGTTCGCTTGCCAGAAATCGCCAAAGATCACTTCGTATGTATAGAGCCTGAGGATGGAGAATGGAATATTGCTGCATTCAAGGATGTACACAGACGTGCAGGCGAAATATTCACCACTCATCCAGATCAGCATATTATATTTTTGGGTGATGAGCGATCGATGCTGGATAAGCCTGAGAACATACGTGCTAAATCGGTTCAAGAAGCTATCGAAGAAGTCCTGAGCAGAATTGACTCCGATCGCGGGACACGTTCATTTTGTGGTGTACCTGTCCGCCTAGGTAATTTTCACGTAGCTCCGATTCTCCAAGTCGCGCAATTAGATATTGATACCTTCCCTAGACTGGTCAACCCAATTCAGTTTAAGGAACGGAATTCCACTACTGGAATAGTTCAAGCATTAATTAGTCATCTTCTTGCTGAGGCATCCGATAATCTTGACACAAAAGAGCCGGGTCGATTCTTCAACAGTTTCGATAGTGAGTGTTCAGGTCTCCTTCGCAAAGCGGGGCAAACCCTCTGTAACGCAATTCCACTAGCCCTTAAGGATTTCATGCTACGAAGGGTATTTGAGGATCTAAACAAGATATCGGAACTACGTTACGAGGGGGGTGAAACTCTTGGCACAATCATTTTTGCACCCACAAATTTGCCATCTCTAAACTGCGATGTAGCACTACTTCAACCTATTGCTTTAGGTTCCCATAAACTTGTTCGCAAAGTAGTTGAGATTTCTGATAAGCAGCTTGGCTGTATCTGTCAAGGAGGAGAAGGCATAGTGGGCTTTGGCTCACTACAAAACTTCGGAGACACCCCTATTTTCAGAGCTGTGTTTACTGGTCACTACCGATGGGCACTGTATGTAAATGACACTTTACTGATGAATTGTGCTTTCGGGGTTCCATCTGTACCTCAGTCTAGACTGACTTTCGAGACATTTTTCTCGAATATACCAAGGGTACTTCCTGGGCTCACATTAGAGCAAGGTAAGGCATTGTGGGATGCTGTTTCTGCTGCCATGGATCAACGGCACGGAACTATGCTTGTTGTATCTGATGCTGCATCAAGCGAAGCTCAAAGACTAAGGTCTCAAGCCATTGCAATTGAGCCAATCAAGCTAAGCTCGGCATTAGTAGCACGCATTAGTGGAATTGATGGAGCGATTCTAGTCGATCGCGATTGTAATTGCCATGCTATTGGCGTAATTTTAGACGGCATAGCGACGAATACAGGTGATCCTTCAAGAGGAGCGCGATATAACTCTGCTTTACGCTACATAGAATCTTCTCTAGCTCCTGCTGTTTGCCTTGTTGTATCAGAAGATGGCTATGTAAATATGGTTCCGACTTTACGTCATCAAATCAAAAAGCAAGATATCGAATACCATGTAGAGTTATTAAAAACATTAACTTCTGACAACTATCATAGCACTCGCTCATGGCTCGACGAGCACAGGTTTTATTTAACGTCAGAACAATGTGATGTTGTTAATACTGAGCTTACTCGAATTAAAGATGAGCCTCAAGAGGTAGGAGAGATTCGTCTCATCACACCTGTTTTCAATCCAGATCCTGAGATGAACGAATCTTATTATCTTGATGAATTCTCGCAAGAGTAGTCTAACAAACGCTTGCACGCGGAACGGAGGTGTATGCTATCTTGACCGAACCCGATCTTACACGCAAAAACTGCAAAAAACCCGATTTATTTAAGAAACCGGGTTTTTATATAGCCGCTCGCCCTCAACCAAACCTACAATTACTACAAGGTAGAAGTGCCACTTAAATCGCTACTTGTTGGTAGCTGAATGGGACTAGAATTCGCATTGAGTAAGAGATCAGCTTCCTTACCAGAAGGATTAGCAGTAGGAGCGATCGCGCCACTCAAACTCGCGGCTTGCAAAGGCAGAATTGGCTGAGGTTGATATCTGGTTAAAGATGTTAACAAGCTGTTAGAGTCGTAGATGAAGATGTCATCATCGGTTTCGCTAAAGGTCATCATGGTGGGAATTGCACCGCCATTCAACAAGATATCGTCGGGGATAGTATTGGCAGAGTTTACTGTCAAACTACCTGGATTAGTCGCTGCTGTTGACGGTTGTAAGCTGAGATTTGCGGCCGCGGGAGTCGTGTTATTTGGCTGACTAAGAGCAAAAATGGCAAAAAACCCGGTTTTTTTGGTTTGGATGCGTCCACGACAATAGGATTTAAGGGCGATCGACCTTACAGCCTTAACGATGTCGCCACTTTAGGGCTGATGACGGAGTTTTATGGCAATTTGCCTTCAGCCCCAATTAAAGCTGAAGCGCTCAGAAAAGCTCAACTGGCAATGATCCACAAACAAATTTTAGTTAAAAACGGTCAATTGCGGGGAACTCAAGGCGCGATCGACCTTACTCAATCGGCACAAGTAGCAAATTCCGATTTATCTCATCCGAAGTTTTGGGCCGGATTCACAATCATTGGCAGTCCTTGGTAATAGGCGATATCTGTAGAGAAACGGCACAGCGTCTTGTCCGGCGCGATATCTGTAGGAAAACGGCACAGCGCCGTGTCCGGCGCGGAGAGTAACGACGACTACTATCTTTTTATGTCATAAATTTGCTATGAAGAGGACAACTCAACTCTAGTGGAGCAAAACCAGTGGGCAATTTTGATAAAATATTCAATTCAGAAGACAAATCCGAAGCAAGCTTTACTCCAGAAGAATCGCTAGCAGCGGTAGCACTTGTCGCAGCCTCGGCAAATTCCCCTGACACGGATGCTGATATCTTAGAAAGCATACTTTGGGAATCAGAAATATTTGCTGAATACTCGGAAGATGATATGTCAGCAATGTTTCAAAGACTCTCAGGTATTGCTACCCAAGAGGGTTTAGGAGCATTATTTAATGCTGCTTGGGAGTCACTACCAGATGAGTTAGTGTTGGATACTTTTGCCATAACCGCAGCAATGTTTGTCGCAGATGGAAAAATAGCTCAGAAGCACGAGGCTTTTCTCCAGGAATTCCAGCAAGCATTAGGTGTGGAAGACGAGGAAGCTGCGGAAATTATTGAGGATGTAATTGTTGCATACTCTCAAGAAGATGTCGAAGAGTCTGATGTAGAAGGGGAATTGTACGTATCTCCTGAAGGCAATTTTAGCGTCCCGATTCCAGTTGACGAGCAACGAGGGGGTAGAATTGATGAGGAAGAAGGCTCTGTTGCATTTTCTGACGACTTTGGTGTTTTGTTGAAAATTGATTATTTCCCTATTGCGGGTGAAGTGGAAGAAACAATCGAGTCGGTTGGCGAGGAAGCTTATCTCAAGTCTTTTTTAGACAATTTTGTTTCTCAGGCAATTATTGCTAATATTGCCAACTCTAAGTTACTTCACGCGGAATATTTAGAAGATGAAGAAGCTTATTTTGCGGTTGTTGATTTGCCTGCGGGTGCAACTATGAGCGTGCAGAAAAACCAGCGCCCTGCTACTCGGCTGGATGCTTACCGGGGACTTATGGCTTTTATCGCTGACGATTTTTGCTACACGGTAAGCTGTCAGCGAATTTATCAGGAGGGGGATGAATTGGGTTCCCTTGAGTCTGAAGTTGAGGGAATTTTGAACAAGATTTTCGAGTTTATTCAGACTATCGAATTCTCGGCACTCGCATAAACAGGACTTATTTAGGGGCTAAAAACCCGGTTTCTTTCTAGATGTCTTGCTACTCAACCCCATATTTTCATAGAAACTGGGTTTTTTTGCTAACCATCCTCAGAATATTACATCGTGTCCTGTCGATCGACCAAAATCAAACTGGTTTCTAGTGAGGACTTGAGTCCTCATGAAACTGAGGACTCAAGTCCTCACTACTTGCCCGATCGCGGTTATTTTACCGCACTGCTAGATATTAGAGGTTTTTTACAATAAAATAGTGCGATCTAGAACAGGCTTATTTGAGCCTTTCTCGATCGCACTTCCAGATACATTCAGCCAACCGCAGTCGAGAGACAGCAGCAATTAGCCGCCATTTTCGACTAATTAGTAGTCTGAGCTTCCACCAATCTTTGCTTGAGTTCTTCCAGAGCGCTCGCCCAGCGCGGATCTGGCTGCACCGAGCCGGAATCGGCGTTCGGAACCGCTGCTGCTGACTGATTGCGACGAGACTTGTTGTTGTCACCCCGACGGCGATTGCTTTTACTAGGGCCTCCTCCACCTTGGGCAGGGGCAGCATCCCGCTGCTGTGGCACAGGCACAGGCACAGGCTGCGACGCCGACACCAACTGCGGTGACTGCGGCGACGACTGCTGCTGATCTTCTTCGCCTTTCTCAGATTTACCCTTAGAGCGGGGCAGTGCCTTTTCTATTTTCAGCGGGTTTTCTTTGAACATCAAGCCGTTGTATTTCTCAATAACTTGGTCGGCTTGTTCGTCGGTTAGCACCGTCACAAAACCGAATCCTCTGCATTTTCCAGTTTTGCGGTCTGTAATTACCTTTGTGGTAACAGATTCGCCCTCCGGTGCAAAAACTTCTTGCAATTCTTGGCGATCGAGTTCCTTCGGTAGATTGCCAACATAAAGACGAATAGACATGAAAAATTCCTCCAGACTTGGATTTTAATTAATTTGCTCGAACAGAATTCCCTGAAGTCAACTGAATATTGACTTCAGGGAAAAACCACATAACCGGAGAATTTGCACATTCCTCCCACCAACCTTGACTAATCCCCCCACCTTTTAGAACAAAAAGATGATTTACTCTGATAAGGCAGGAAATTAACCGCCGATGCAGAGAGCTTTTAAATCTCAGGTTGTTGTGTAAACTTTTAGTCATCACTCAAATGTTGAGGCTATTGGCTATTCTGTATTACTTGCTTCCGGTTTTGATTCAGAATGTTTATAGCCAGGGCCGTGTAGAAATTTATGTCCAAGGATGTGTCAATTGCCAGCGATCGGAATGCCAGTATTCAGTTTAATACAGTGATGGATAAAATAGCTAACATTTTTTCAGCCAGTAATCTTACCTCGTTCCTAATCTCGCTCCTAATGCTGAGAACTACTCACTTACCCGCTATCCCTTAAATCAGGCCCGGCAGAGTCCGAGCATTCTTTAAAGGTATCACAGCCTTGGTAACAGAGCTAGTTATTTAGGAAGATTTCAGTCTGAATTTAACGGAAACCACATCTGAATCACTTTTGAGAATTCATCCCGCACAGCAAAAATAGCTGTCGAAAAAAAACAGCCGACAAGCGGCTGGCTGTACTTGCTGTGTTGGGATGTTGACAATTTTTACGCAATGCCTTAAGAGGTTTTAGCCAACTGAAGTTATTGCGCTATTGGGTTCAATCCTGTTTGTGTAAACTAACGTAACAGATTGCTGGTAAAAAAGCAACTTTTCTTTACAAATGAACGAGGAACAAGAGTGTAGGGTGTCCACCGCGCACCGAGAACATCGGGTAGACTGCGCCACCAGCACCGAGAACATCGCCCATCCGCTGTTTAACTCAAAACCGATCGAGCCTGCACGTTGTTCGCGACTCGCGCGGCAATCCGATCGCTATTCCTCACCTTGGGCCCTGGATAATGATGTATGCGCCCCACAAAGCAGCAGCAAAAGCCAAAATCGCAGACCAAATCGGATGTCCGCTGTCACTAACTTTCCCTCCTTGACTGCGGAGACTTTCGAGGTCGATCGCCACAGTAGCACCCCGGCGCAGCCAACCAGTCGCCACAACAGATGTTCCGATCAAATCGCTGGGGCGAGTAGTCTCTTTGAACAAAAATGGCCACAAAGAGCCAATGTAGCCAAACCTCGAAACATAATGCAACCTCACCAAACCGGTCGCCGTCTGCAAAATCAAATCTTGTCCCAGCCAATTATCTATACCCGATCGACCCAAAAGTTGGCCTTCCAGCCGCACCGGTTCAGCATCCAGCGGCAAACTCTCCGGATTTGACAAAATTTCCGGCAAACTCGGCGAAGCGGTTTCTCGCGGTGTAATGTCCGGGAAGAAATAATTGATCCGCATCAAAGTACCGATGCTAAATCCGATCGGCAAACAGCCCCAAATAATCGATCGATCGCCCCAAAGCCAATCCAACTGCCAAAAACTCGTCCTCGAAAAAATCCCCCCAATCAGCCAAAGCACCCCGACTATCGCCAAACTCATCGGAATCCCAAAAAACGGCGCACCCTGTAAAAATAATTTTGAGTCTTTAAATTCGACTATTGACTTAAACAGAGACAATTTTCCTTTCCTGGGTTGTTCTGGCACTCCCGCGTTTGCCAAATCTAACTCTGTCTCCAGTTTCCAGAATTGAGCATAAAGGGCCAACAGCTTGAAACGCTCTCCCAGCAAAGGATGCGCGCTGTTAACCGTCAACCAGTTGCGCTCCCGATTGCTGACATCCCACTGCAAAATCTGTTCCAGCGGCGCGTGAAATGCAGCAGAACCAAGGGTTACAGCTTGCCCAACGCCTACAGGTAACAATAGATCGAAACTTTCGAGGAAAAAGCTAGTTTGTTTTTGCTGCTCGATATTATCAGCAATGCCGATCGCAATTTTACCGAGTGCCCGCGTCAAACCGTTAGGATTGCCCGTAATTTCCGCAGCAGTTCGATCGCTAAAATACACTCTGCGGCGCGACACCCACAACATCGGCCAGCGCAACAACTTATAAATCCCGTAACTAATAGCAGAAATTGCAGCGGCCACAAATTTGACAGCAGAGCGCAAAAACTCGATCGTCATTAGATCGCACAACCGCTCTTGCCAGTGCGCCACCTGCCAATAAATCAAGTAAGGAATTTGAATCACCAGCAGCGCCAGGGACATCGGCGCAAAATCCCAGTGAGAGATATGGCCCAACTCCCGCGCGAAAATAGTAGCAATTTCATCATCCGTCAACTGTTCCAACAGCCCCCGACTCACAGCAATCCGAGCAAAACGGGGCAAACAGCCGTAACTGAAAGCTACAGGAACATTCAGCGGCAAGAGTTTCAGCACCGGCACCGGCATATTTTGCTTCGTACAATAACTTCGCAGTACCCGACTAGCTTCTTTGCTGTGCTTCGATAAAACCGACCCGCGCAGGGTTTCGATGCCGCAAAACAGTTTCAGCAGCGCGTCTATCAGCCAGGGAGACGAAGCCAAAAGCAATCCAAAAACCATCTGAACAAAGGGAGTTGGATCGCGGTAAAAAAGCTGAATCGGCGCGAAAATAGGCAGTCTAGTGAATATGTAAAGCTGAACCAACAGAGAATTAGTGTTTGTCAGCAGGAATTGCAGCACAAACCGGGCTAGAAAAAATAGGGCGATCGCACTTGCAACGGCTTGCAGCCGAAACTCCAGCAACTTCAGCGGTTTGAGCGGGCGCGGGCTTTTCGCGCGCCCTGCTTCGCGCCAAGTGAGTTGGTAAGTATCTGGGCTGGCGACTCCGGGAATATCTGTTGGGGAAGCGGAACTATTTTCGCCGCTAATTTCTGCGGTATCCGGTGCAGTTTCTGTCGAGTTTTCTGGTTCAGAAGTCTGGCCTGTGGGGGGTGGAGGTGGCGGGGAAATATGTTGCGATTTGGCGTTTCCAGGCGCGGCAGTCGGCTCTAAAGGTAAAAATCCTGTTTTTTTATCTGCGGTCGGTCGATCGCCCCCTGGCGTTTTTTTCGGCGATTTTGTTCCGGCATCAAAGGCGACAAAGCCTGTTTCGGGGGGAGTTTCTGCGGATTTTGGTTTATTTGCCGGTGGTTTTGGGGGGCGAGGGGGGGTTAATTCTGTTAAAGCGCGATCGGCCCAAGTTTTGACTTGAGAGTTGGGACTTTTGGCGAGGGAAGAGCACAGGGCGATCGCCTTTTTGACATTACCGGTTGCTTTGTACGCAGCCACTAACCCCATCTGCGCGCGGATTCCCGACGGCCCATTAGCTGCGGTTTGGGTAACGGATTCTAAAAGGGCGATCGCGGTGGGGTAATCCTGCTGTTTCAAAGCTGCTAGCCCAGCCTCTAGAGACTGTTTTGCAGATGAATCCGCCGGATTTGGATTAGTGGGATGTGCCATGACTGTGCTTTCGCTAGCGTCCTTTCTAAGATAGCTTTGCTGGTCGATCGATTACGGTTTTAACACAGCTCTATTTCTCTGTCACCAATTGTTGCAGTTCATTCGGCGCTTGAAACCGCTTAATAGTCAAACTTTCGGCAACTCCCAGCGGGCGATCGTTGCGATCGAGCAGGAGTTTAAACCCCTCCCTCAAAGCTAAAGTCCTCGCTATGAGGACTGAAGATTTATGCTAAATCCGGGTTAAATACTTCCTCGATCTCTTAGTCTCTTAGAGAGGAACGAGAGTTTGTGGAGACGAGATTTCAATCACCGAGCCAATCTAATTTTTGCTTATAATTAAATTAACACCTCACCTGCACACTTATGCCAATTGACGACGAAGATTTTGAAAGCGAATCGATCGGGGACGATCGCAAACTCCAACTCTTCACCGACAGACACGAATTTACCCGCCGATTTGCCTTTTATTTAAACGAAGACCCGCCTCCGGAACAAATTTTGTATTTTTTCGGGGCTGGAGGCAACGGCAAGTCCTTGCTGCTCAAACACTTGGAGTTTCACTGCTGTAAAAGATTTGCACCGAATGTGTGGCAACAATGGCGCGAACTCCCAGAATCGCAAGTCGCCGAAGTTGCTAATTCCGTCCGCTATGCAGCAGCTAAAACCTACACTCCCATCCCCGCAGTCAGACACGATTTCGGATTGATACCGATTAAAGAAGATAAACCGCAAGATAGATTTTACGGCTTGCTGATGCTGCGCCGAAATCTGGCAGCAGCCACTAAGAAATATAAATTTAAATTTCCAAATTATGACTTTGCTTGCTTTTGGTATTTGCTGAACAAAGGCGAATCACAGGCAACTCTTAACCAACTTTTCCCCGATGATGTGGCGGAATTGGTGGTACCTATAATTGAAACTTTTGCAGATTTTCCGGTGGTGGCGCAAGCTGTAGCGGTGCTCAAAGGGATAGATAAATTGGGCGGGATTAAGCGGGCGATGAAATTAATTCAAAATCGCTTGGGCGTCAGCGATGAAAAGGCGGAGGAAATTCGCCGTCTAGATATTGATACTGAGTTAACCGACTATTTGCCGAAATTGTTTGCTGGGGATTTGAATGCGACAATGGCTGGCAAAAATAAACCCGATCGCCTCGTGATGCTGTTTGATACTCACGAGAAAATGTGGGATGAAAAACGCAATTCTCAAGGCGCAACTTTTTGGTATCAAGATGAGTGGTTTCGGCGGTTGTTGAGGGCATTGGATTACAAATTGGGGATTGTAGTTGTTGTGGCGGGGCGAGAGTGTCCGGTGACGCAATTGCGGTGGCCGAATGCGTCAAGGTTTCCGATTCCCGCAGATTATATAGATGCACAATTGGTGTGGCATTTGTCGCCGGATGATGCGAGGGATTACTTGCACAAAGTGAAGATTGACAAGGCAGATTTGGCAGATGCTGTAATTAAATATGCCAGCGTCAATCCCGATGATAATTGGGAGAATTTGCAGGTACATCCGTTTTATTTGGGTTTGTGCGCGGATGCGGTGCTGGCAGAAAGAAGGCGGGGAATTGAGTTGCTGTCGTCGGATTTTGCGCGGATTCCGAAGTTGGAAAACAAGACTGCGGAATTAACGGATCGGTTGCTGAGTTATGTCGATCGCGAAGTGCGCTCGGCCGTGCATTCGCTGAGTGCTTGCCACGCTTTTGATGAGGATTTGTACGTGAAATTGGGAGCTGGTTGCCACTTCCAGGCAAGCAGTGCAAATTTTGAGATGTTGACGGGTTTTTCCTTTGTGTGGAAATCGCAGAAGCGGGGGGATAATTGGTATCGGATTCACGATTTATTGCGGCGTTTGGATGCCGACCGGGATAATCCGAAAACTCGCAAAGCTCATGATTTTTTAGAGCAGCATTACCGAGAAGTGGGGAATGCGGCGGAGGCAATTTTTCATGCTAATCGCTTGGATTGGCAGCGGGGTGTAGAAGAATGGAAAGAGGTGTTTGATGAAGCTTTGAGAAAGAGTCGCTATAAGGAATGCGAGGCGCTGCTGGAAGTTAGAGATGAGTTGTGGATTAAAAGTGATTATTGGCTTGGTAGAGTTTCGCGATCGGAGGGAAATTACTATGCTTGGTTGGCTCGATATGTAGAAGCAAGACAGGAATATTTAGAGGCAGTTGCAGCCTTGAATTCTGCTTTACTTATTGCACCGGATGATATCAATGCTCTCAACAACAAAGGGAATGCGCTGCAAAGTCTGGGTGATTTGCAAGCAAAGCTAAGTGAATTTGAGGCGGCAACACAGTCTTACTTTGATGCGATCGCTGCCTATAATGCTGCTTTACTTATTGTACCGGATGATATCGACGTTTTCAAGAACAAAGGGATTGCGCTGAAATGTCTGGGTAATTTACAGGCAAAGCTAAGTGAATTTGAGGCGGCAAAACTTTCTTACTCAGAGGCGATCGCTGCCTATAATGCTGCTTTACTTATTGCACCAGATTATATCAATGCTCTCAACAACAAAGGGAATGCGCTGCGAGGTCTGGGTGATTTGCAAGCACGGCTAAGTGAATTTGAGGCGGCAAAACAGTCTTACTTTGATGCGATCGCTGCCTTGAATTCTGCTTTACTTATTGCACCGGATGCTATCTGTGTTCTCAACAACAAAGGGAATGCGCTGCGAGGTCTGGGTGAATTACAAGCACAGCTAAGTGAATTTGAGGCGGCAAAACAGTCTTACTTTGATGCGATCGCTGCCTGTAATTCTTCTTTACTTATTGCACCGGATGATATCTGTGCTCCCAACAACAAAGGTAAGGCGCTGTTAAGTCTGGGTGAATTGCAAGCAAAGCTAAGTGAATTTGAGGGGGCAAAACAGTCTTACTTTGAGGCAATCGCTGCCTTGAATTCTGTTTTACTTATTGCACCGGATGATATCGGCGTTCTCAACAACAAAGGGAATGCGCTGCGAGGTCTGGGTGAATTGCAAGCACAGCTAAGTGAATTTGAGGCGGCAAAGCAGTCTTACTTTGAGGCGAGGGCTGCCTATAATTCTGTGTTACTTATTGCACCGGATGATATCGCGGCTCTCACCAACAAAGGGAATGCGCTGCGATGTCTGGGTGATTTGCAAGAAAAATTATCTGAGAGACAGGAAGCACTCAAGAATTGGCAAGAGGCGCTGGAAATGTTCGATCGCTCTTTAGCCATTGCTCCTAATCGCGATTCTGTTCGCAGTGGCCGCGATGTGCTGCAAGAATTTCTCAATAATTTGGGTGACGATACTGTCAGCCGTTACCTCGATCGCAAGGAGTAAAGACGCGGCATTAAAAAGGAGGACGTGTCCAGTTAACTTAAACCGAAATGCCGCCAGGGAATGAATTCCACGGGGCTTTTAGCAAAAGTCCTCGGTCGAGGACAGAAGAATTCATTAGTCCTCATAGCGAGGACTTTAGCTTTGAGGCAGGGGTTGAAACCCCTGCCGGACTCAGGGCTTAGCGTTAAAAGCCCGCCCTCGAATTTAGCTATTTAACCTTGCAGCTTACCGCCCAGATTTTCTCGGCGATGTACCATCAGCCGATCGCGAACGACGGATCAGCACGCTCATCACCTGCTTCGGATTCGCTGCACGCTGTGGGGGACTCCAATCGCCCACTTCTGCAAATCCCAGCCGATACAAAGTGAGTATGGTTTCCCTGACACCTTTGGGCGAACCTACAACCGTTAACAGCACCACTTCCTGTTCGCATACTGCTGCTGAGTCGTCATTTGGGCGATCGAATTTGTTGTCGTCAGGCAAGAATTCCTGTGACATAATATGTTCTCCTGGTTTTGGGTTTTCTAGAAAAACCCAAAAACCCAGCCGCCCCGCAGTTCAACACATAGCAGGGCGGCTACAGAGGATGTTAAGATACTCCGTTAGCCTCCAGACTGCTAGTCCCAGTTTGGCGGTTAGCTGTCCATTGCTGTTCGCGCAGCTTTGGGCAGTGCAACTAGATTTTTGGGCGACGCGGGCTGCCTCCTCTACAAGCAAGCAACCTCTCACTTCAAAGCGTAGCCGCAGATGGGGGCCGCCGTCAATCGATTTTGGATTTTAGATTTTGGATTTTGGATTTACTCGTTACCAGCGTCAGCGGCTGGAAACCAGTTAGTTGGGCCGAAATGCTAAATTAAAAGTAATGTTGCTTTAGTACAACCATGTCCAAACGACTCACCATTGCCCAAGCACAGCAGCAGCTTCCAAACCTACCCCAAGAACTTATCAATGAGCCTATCATCATCACTCAAGATGGCGTTCCCGTTATGGCTGCAATGAGCTACACGCATTTGACTGAACTGTTAGAAACCTTAGATATTCTCACCGATACAGAATTCGTTGCCAAATTGCGCCAAAGCATCACCCAAGCACGCCAAGGGGAAACTATTTCCTGGGAAAATGCCAAAGCAAAATTGGGACTATGAATCACGGAGAAAATGCGATCGAATATGAGATCCAGCTTACGCCACTGGCACTGGAAATGTTGGAGGCAGTCAAAGATCGACGAGAACAGGAAAAATTGCGCGATCGCATTGATCAACTAAAATTTGAACCACAAAAGCAAGGCAAAGCCCTTGTAGATAACCTATCAGGATTTCGCAGCATCCGAGCTGTTGGACAGCGCTATCGTATAGTTTATCAAGTCGAACAAGATCGAGTTCTAGTTGTTGTCGTGGGACTAGGGAGACGTAAAGATGGTGACAAAAAAGACATTTACACCATCTTAGAAAAACTGTTAGATCCGTGATTGTAACTTCTTATATCCGGCGTATTTAAGCCGAATAAATATCATTTGTATGGACACAACAGTGTTGTGTCCTTTGCCTGCGGTAATCTCACTCCTCGCTAACAGCCAAACCAGACACCACAGGGGCGATCGCATTTAACTTCAACACAGGATGTTCCCCTTCCACCTGTCGGCAATTCCACTCATTTCTAAACAGCAAAACCGGCCTTCCCCAAGTATCTTTCACCGTCACCGTATTAAACAGCCGCCCAACTTTTTCCAGCGCATCCCAACCGCCGTCAACCCAACGAGCTACACTGTAAGGCAACATATCGATCGTCGTTTCCACATTATATTCCGACTGCATTCTGAACTGCACAACTTCAAATTGCAACTGTCCGACAGCCGCCAAAATTGGCTCGCGTTTCGACTCATCAACCGAGTACATAATTTGCACTGCGCCTTCTTCCTGCAACTCCGAAACGCCTTTGCGGAACTGCTTAAACTTAGAAGGATTGGGATTTCTCAAAAAAGCAAAAAGTTCGGGAGAAAAACAGGGAATTCCTTCATATTCTAGTTTTTGGCCGGTGTAAATAGTATCGCCGATCGCAAATACCCCCGGATTGTTCAAACCGATCACGTCCCCCGGATACGCAACCTCGATCGACTCGCGATCCTGAGCAAATAACTTTTGAGGTCTTGACAAACGCACCGTTTTACCGCTGCGGGCGTGAGTCACGTTCATGTCCTTTTCAAACTTGCCCGTACAAACCCGAATAAACGCCACCCGATCGCGGTGTCTTGGGTCCATATTCGCTTGCAATTTAAACACAAACCCGGTAAAGTCTTCATAAGTTGGCGGCAAGTCTCCGGCGCTGCTCTTGCGGGCGATCGGCTTCATTGCGTAATCTAAAAACGCATCTAAAAACAGTTCCACCCCAAAATTGCTCATAGCGCTGCCAAAGAAAACAGGCGTCATTTTTCCAGCCCGAACTAAATCTAAATCGAGTTCAGTTCCTAACTCATCCAGCAGTTCCAACTCTTCTTTGAGCTGATAGTAAAGGTCTTGTTCTAACAAATCTTCAATCCGCGGGTCGCCCAATTCGATGACGGTATCGACAGCAGCCCGAGAACCGTGTTTACTGCGCTCAAATAAGTGAATTTTGCGCCCTCTGCGATCGAAAACACCTTTAAAGCGATCGCCCGTACCTATGGGCCAATTTACCGGATAAGTCTGCAACCCCAATTCCTTCTCAATTTCGTCCAACAAATCCAAAGGTTCTCTGCTAGGGCGATCGAGCTTATTAAAGAAAGTAAAAATAGGCAAACTTCGCAGCTTACAAACTTCAAATAACTTCCGAGTTTGCGGTTCCAAACCCTTAGCAGCATCCTCCAGCATCACCGCATTGTCAGCCGCCGCCAGAGTTCGATAAGTATCTTCGCTAAAATCTTGGTGTCCCGGAGTATCGAGCAGATTAATGTGATAATTTTGATACTCAAACTGCAAAACAGTAGAAGTAATAGAAATTCCCCGCTGCTGTTCCATCGCCATCCAGTCAGAGGTAGCGTGTCGCTGAGCCCGCCGCGCTTTCACAGAACCTGCTTCGTGAATTGCACCTCCGTAAAGCAGCAGCTTTTCTGTCAAAGTAGTTTTCCCCGCGTCGGGGTGGGAAATAATAGCAAAGTTGCGCCGGCGCTCAACAGCAGTTAGCAGTTCAGTTTCGAGTTCAGTTGTCATTACAAATTAGGTAGGGGAATCATCACCCGATCGTCATTATAGCCTGTGCTACAGTGGCTATTAAAGGTAAAATTATCACTAAAGTCAAGGAAGAAAAGTAATATGTACGACTCCGACAAGCGGAAGCTGCTATCACTGGTGTGCCACGGGGCGATTTTTTTCAGTACCTTAGTGTTCTCGATCGGAGCGCCGATCGCTGTATTGTTAGTATCAGATGACCCCGTTGTCAAAGAAAATGCCACAGAAGCGATCAATTTTCACCTTAATGTATGGCTGTACAGCACCGTGATTGTGGTGTTAACTGTCGTCACTTTTGGTCTTGCTGGCTTTATCCTAGTGCCAATAGGTTATCTTCTGCACTGGGGACTGACAATAATGGCTATCCTCCACGTTTTGCAAAATCCTAACCAAGCTTACCGCTACCCTTTTATTTTCCGAATAGTTTAGACAGCAAATCGCACTTCACTATCGATTTCAACAACCCGATTTCTTCAAGAAGAAACCGGGTTTTTAATTGTTTTATAACAGAAGGAAGAAGGAAGAAGGAAGAAGGAAGAAGGAAGAGGGAATAAAAAGAAACTATGCCCAATTCCCAATTCCCAATTCCCAATTCCCAATGCTATAAAAGCCCAATGTTATAAAAGCCCAATTCCCAATTCCCAATTCCCGATTCCCAATTCCCAACTTTCATCGAATTTCAGCAACTCTCGCAACCTCTGCAGGCGGCATAACTGCCTCTTTAGCATTCAACTTTTGATTCAACTCGCGAATCCGGCGCGACAGCAAGCGAATAATATTCACAGCAATTCCCGGCGTTTCATCAATCGCATCGTAGAGCTGCATTTGAGTCAGCATCAAACACTCGGATTGTTCGAGAGTAGAAATAGAAGCCGATCGAGGTTCTGCATCAAACAGCGACATTTCCCCGAAACAAGCCCCGGCTTTTAACTGTGCCAAATCCCGATCGCCTATATGCACTCGCACCGTTCCCGATACCAAAATATAGAGCGATCGACCTTCTTGTCCTTCAGTAAAAATCCTGTGCTTGGAAGGAAACGAAAGTTCATCCATTACCGATGCTAGACGCACGAGAAAATCATCCCGCAGTTCCTTAAAAATCGGAACCTCCCTGACAAACAATAGGCGTTCGACGCTGGTTAACATAATGCGATGCAGTGATTAATTTAAATTTAAACAAAGGAAGAGGAATTGGGAATTGGGCATTGGGCATTGGGCATTGGGCATTGGGCATTGTTTCTTTTTATTCCCTCTTCCCTCTTCCTTCTTCCTTCTTCCTTCTTCCTTCTTCCTTCTTCCTTCTTTACCTTTTTCCCCCAGCACCCAACTCGGCCATCATCTCTTCAACTTGAGCGGATACCAAATTATCGGGATCGTTTTGCAGCCTCGGCAACAATTCGACCAAAGCCCGCGGCGAGGCTATTTTCAAATAGGCTAACACTGCTTCGCGGACAAAACCCGTCGGGTGTTGCAGACAGACAAGAGTTTGTTGAGCGGTAAGGCTCCAGCGCGCTTCCCTCGCCAAGTGAAAGCAGCACGCCAAAGCCCAATCCGAAAGGAAGTGGCGCAATTCTAGCAAGCGACGCAAGCGATCGCTAGGGGCTAGAGGTTTGTAAACCATCAATTCGGAGAGATTGCTCAATTTTTCTCTTTCCGAGTGCTGATCCAACAAATTGATCAGCGATCGCTTCCTAGCTATATCCACAGTATTGTCGAGAATTTCCAATCCCCTAGCAACCAAAGAAGGTTGGCCGGAAGCGAGGTTGAAAGCAGCGGCCTGTACTGTGTCCAGCGGATAAAGAAACTTCATCAGCAAAAAACACCGCTCCTTAGCATCAGCTTCCAACCCCGCCAGAGCCCGCTGCAACAATTGAGCCGTATCGTTCCCAGGTGCTCCGGTGCTGTTGGCATCCCGATCGGAGAAATTGCCGTAGGTTGTTACCCCAGACAAATCTACCAGGCCTGCATAAATTTGACCGATAAACATTAACTCCTGTTCGATGAGAGTTTCCAAGCCGCTGCGGCCGATGCGGTCTAGAGCGCCTTCTATCCCCGCTTCCGAAGGCATTTTCAACAGAATGCGGAGGATGTTGCGCCTGGTAGTTCCCCAAGCCGTCATCAAATTGCTGACCAAAATGTCGATCGCCTCCGGAGTCCCAATTTGACCCAGAGCCGTCCAAGCTTGCAACCTGACCAAATCCGACTTGTGGATGTCCTCAGCCAAATACACCAGCAAAGGAATCGCGTCGTTGTGAAGTTTGACTATAGCCTGCAAAGCTGCTTCCCGAGTCGATTTGTAACCGAGTCCGCGCAGCAGCGAAGGATAATATTCTTCCGAATGAGTAGACGAAATCACGTCTAACAGAGCGCAGCGCACTCGCAGAGATTCATCTTGCAACAGATTGGGGATGTGCAGGCGCAATCCTTGCAAATAATCAGCTTCTCCCAGAGCCCGCGTCCCCATAACACGTTCCCGCTCTTGTTTGTGCGTCAGCATTTGGCGCAGCGTGTTAGTAGCCTCTGCCTTTTGCTGGCGATCGCCCCTTCTCATAATTAAAGCAGCCGCCGTACCCCGCACCACCGGATCGACGGTCGGCTGCAAGTAAGGCCGCAAGCTGTCAATATTCGGTTCAGCTTCCGTCAGCCAGATGTAGCGCAAAGCCAAGGCCAGCACCTCCGGCGGCAAGGATTGCCGCGATAGTGCGCGGACAGATTCTAAATATGCCGGGTTCGGGTGTTGCAGCATCGTTTCCAAGCTCTGGCGCTGCAAACCTGGGGACAGCGAATCGAGGATGGGAGCCAGAACTTCTCCGACATTTTTGGGGTCAATTTGCGTCAGGAGTTCTATGCAAGAGCGCTTTTCATCTTCGCCCCCCGGCTTTTGTAGAGTTTCCACCACTGCGCGCTTCAGAGCTTTGAGGTCAACGTCTGTGACGCCCAAGCGCCCCCGTTCCGCACTTTTGACCAACAAACCCACGTATTGAGAGCGGATCAGCCATACCACAAACACCCACACTAGCGCCAACACCACGATCGCGCCAATAAATATCAAGCTTTGCTGGTCGTGAAATGCCTTTTCGTCTTGGCGGGGGAGTATCTTGTCTGTCACCCACAGCATAATCAGGATGCCAACTCCTGTAACTCCGCAGGACAAAGGTTCGCCCACACCGTTGACCAGAGTTTGAATGCCCGATCGAATATTGTCGGGAATTGGTTGGAATAAAACCGGGCTAACGGTTTCCAGCAGCGTGTAGTGCAGCAGTTCGTCTAAAAATCTCAGCAATATCAGTCCGATGAACACAGATACTAGCTGGCCCAGGGATGCTCCTATGGTCAGCACCCCGAGTATCGCGATACCCGCCGGCAAAATCACCGCCGTCACAAATACACCGATTCTTTCTACCAAGCGACTGGATGCGAACCACTGAGTCGCCACTTGAAACAGGCCTTGTATGCCTTCGTAAATGCCCAGGAAGCTAGCGATCCAGCTAGCTCCGTCCCCCGGGTTTTGGTATTCTAGCTGGCTGTAGAATTGGAAATCTACCAGGACATAGAGGACTTCTGCGAGGACGAAGAAACTGACTAGAGGTACGGCGTATTTTTGCAGCGGGCCTGTAACTTTGCGAGCGGTAAATTCTTGTTGGTCGTCGTCTTCATCGTCATCTGTCCAGTGAGCTGTTTCTGGAAATGCTTGATAGTATTTTTCCGTGAGGTAGTACAGCAACAGGGAGCCTGCCGCCACCATCAACCCCGATATGAGGGTAACGTTTTTTAGTCCGACTACGTGCAGCAAAACAGGCAGAGAAAATCCGCTGACTACTCCAGCCACTAGATAGCCGCTGCTGACTAGGGGATAGGTGCGCTTGATTTCTCTAATATTAAACAGTTGGTTGGAGGTGATGGAAGTGTTAAGGTCGTTCAGGACATAGCAAGCTTCCACCCACAACCACATCAAAAAAATAGTAATAAAAGCAATGCTTATTCCAGCTATCTTAGTATTTTCGTAGCCGATGCCGAATCGAAACAAAAATAGCGGTACCGACATCATTCCCAGAACCACTACGACGGTGCGCCTTAGCGGCAGGATTTTTTGCAGCCACGAGTAGACAAATCCCAGGCCCGAACCGATAAAGGCGCTGGCTATGTAGATATAAGGCATTTTGTCGGCACCGTACTCGTCTAGGAACAGACCTACCGTGCTCAGTTCCAGCCAGATCAGCCCGACGGAGGTTAGAGTGTAGACGAGGAACATCAGTACGGTTCGCTCTACTTCTTCCGATCGCAGGTTGAGCGAGCGCAGCACTTTTTGTCCTGCTCCCGCCCAAGCGCTGATTTGAAAATTTTCCATGCTTCTCGTGCGTTGATATCCCGATTTGTGGTAGCGTGTCACCGAGTTCCGGCATCCAGCAGAGCGATCGCCAGTCGGTCAATTTTAGATTTTAGATTTTAGATTTTAGATTTACTCCACAGACGAATCTGAAAGAGCGAACTCGGGTCTAAAATTTTTGGCCCTCCACGACAGCAGTCGGACACTTCTAGCCGTTTTTGGGCGGGGTCATTAGTCTGTTGTCACCAGTCTATTACTATTGACTGATGACTAATGACTATCTATTTATACTTTCTTCGGCGACAGCAGCATCATCATACTGCGTCCTTCTTTTTTCGGGGCTTGCTGCACTTCTGCTATTTCCTGCAAATCTGTGGCCATGCGTTTGAGCAAGTCCTCTGCTAGGTTGCTGTGTTGGATTTCCCGACCTCTGAACATAATCGTGGCTTTTACTTTGTCCCCCGATTTGATAAAGCGGTCTGCTAGTTTGAGGCGCACTTGGTAGTCGTGTTCTTCAATTTTGTAGCGCATCTTCACTTCCTTCACGTCGGCAGTGTGCTGCTTCCGCTTTGCTTCTCGCGCTTTCTTTTCCTGCTCGAATTTGTACTTCCCATAGTCCATGACCCGGCATACGGGCGGGTCAGCTTTGTCGCTGACAAGTACGAGATCCAGTTCTTTTTCCTCTGCCAGGCGCAGCGCTTCTGCGGGCGTCAAGATCCCTAGTTGCGCGCCGTCGGTATCGATCACCCGGATTTTGGGGTATCGAATGTTTTCGTTGATCTGGGGTAGGTTGCGATTTTGTCTTCTTTCAATCACAGGCATGAATGGTTTTACAAGCAGTAGTTTAATAGCGAAGCTTCTTGATAGTTACAGGTTTGAACAGTCCATATTTCACTTGGACGATCGAACTGTTTTGTAAGGTTTTACCCTTAGCGGACGTACTACCGCGCCCTGTGTCCCCTCCGCTAAAGCGTTGGGGAATATTTGGACGATCGTAAATGAATTCTTACAATACTTGCTATTCTACTCAGTCTGGCTGAGTTTCTGTCTAGTTTTATTTTAACTTCACACACGATCGGCCGCCCGGTTGCCCGATTGATGACAAAACGGTCAAAAATTCAGGGTAAAAGGTTAATGATGAGGTAAAACGGCTTTTTTACCCCATCTCGCCCGGTCTGGCCAGTCCCCCAAGTCGCCGGATTTCCCTTGTAGAATGAGGTATAAGCAAGTGTAAATTTATGTTGCGATCTGAGGCAAAATTGGCAAATTCTCTGCTGTGGCACCAACGGGTGGGAACTCAACGAGACTGGATGTGGCGGGGCTGGCAAACTCGCTACACTTATTTGCGACCGGCTTTGGGGCGAAATCAAGACGCGATCGAATCTCAAGATTCTGCGGCCGGGGGAATTGCCCCGCGCGCCTCGGGAACGCCGATTATTTTACTGCACGGGTTTGGAGCTTCTATCGGTCACTGGCGACAAAATCTCGCCCAACTCGCCGAAAACCAAACGGTTTACGCCTTGGATTTGTTGGGCTTTGGCGCTTCGCAAAAAGCTCCGATCGACTACTCTGTGTCTTTGTGGGTCGATCAAGTTTATGATTTTTGGCTGACTTTTATCAGAGAGCCGGTTGTCTTGGCAGGAAACTCGATCGGCTCGCTGATTTGTTTGGCCGCAGCGGCGGCTCACCCGGACATGGTGGCCGGCACGGTGATGATTAGCCTCCCAGACCCCTCTGTGCGAGCCGAGGCGGTGCCTGGATGGCTGCTCCCGGCGATCGAAGCTGTGGAAAGTTTGTTTGTTTCTCCGCTCTTGCTCAGGCCTTTGTTTTATTTTGCCCGCAAGCCTTCCTTTGTCCGCCGCTGGGTTGGCTTTGCCTACTCCAACCCCGAAGCTGTTACCGACGAATTAGTGGAAATTCTAGCAGGGCCTGCGGGCGATCGGGGAGCAGCCCGCGCCTTCTGCGCTTTATTTAAAGCTGTAGGCAGTTCACAATTTTGCCCCAGTGTCAAGACTGTAATGCGAAATTTAAGAATCCCGATGCTGTTGATTTGGGGCAAACAAGACCGGATGATTCCCCCTCGGTTTGCCCGACCCCACCAATTTGTCGAATGCAATCCCAATTATGTAGAGCTAGTTGAATTAGATAATGCGGGCCACTGTCCCCAGGATGAATGCCCGGAACAAGTAAATCAAGCAATTTTGAACTGGATGAGCGGGAATTTTGCACCTATGGGCGAGAGCGAATTGCAGCGATGTTGATTAGACAGGGGGCGGTGCGTTCCTAACGGACAAAAATAACTTGCGAGTATCTATCCCGCTCAAAAATAAAGTGGTTAGAACTCGATCGCACTCGGTGGTATGGTATAGCAGATGTTGAAGGAAGAAGGAAGACCGAAGTTGCAATCGGCCTTTTATGTTTGAGCAATTAAGAACGTCCTAACCGTCAGGTGTGGTTGCTATATTACAAAACTTCCCTCACTGGAGAGTCAGTAGATTTGAGATTGACTTTAGGGTCGCTCATGGAGGCTTGAACTAACCTCAACAACCTTTTTGCTTGAGGCAAATCCTTTGGGAAAGCAAGTTTCCGTCTTTTTGTGAAGTCATTTATCTACTTTATTTTAGGGTAGCTTTTTTCATAAATTCAGAGATTGACACAATCGCCAAGATAGTGTATCTTCTCTAACTGGTAGTATATATATAAGCCATGCAGTTAGTCGAAAGGCAGATCGTCAAACCAAAAGACAGGTTTTATCCAGAAGCCGATCTATTGTTTTTGCTGTCCAAAAAACTTTACAACTGCGATAACTATATCTACCGTCAAAACTTTTTCCCCCCTCAACGAACCAAAGCTCTGGCTGTCCATCGTGCACTCAAAAAGAGTGTTAATGACAAAGCATTGCCCGCCAAAGTAATACACAACACTCTCCGGTTACTGCTGACAGCATGGACTAGCTATCATAGTTTCACCTTGGCGGGCCTAGTCGCGATCGCCCAACGAAGTTTCAAGCAGCACCGAAAATCCCTGACTCTAAACATTCAAGAAAAAAAGAGAGAAGGGGCGCTATGTAGTTGTACTTGACTGTCAAAGTCTCAGCAACAAGGCTTGTCCAAAAGGATATGCCATTTGGTCTGGGACTAACTTTGACTGCCCTCAAAAGTCGAATTAATCTTGGAAATCCGGATTGTTCCCGAGATAGGTTGTTAAGTTGTTGGGGTGCTTTATGAAAAGTTAGAATAAAACGCAAATGTAAAGCGGATTATAACCCTTGCTGTAACGAGCTTCGCCAATATTAAAGAGCTATGAAACCCCTCCCTGGAAAATCCGTAAAATTCTACCTTCTAACTTGTACCTTCTAGCTTCAAGAGACTCCTTGTTTCTTCTTCCTAAAATAAATACCTTCCCTTGTACCAGCAATCTTTCAGTCACCTTATAACCGATCGCCCCCAAGTATACGGGAAAGTTCAAAAATGCCAGAATCTGGCATTTCGGAGCCTGTTAACGCATAAAAAAGTCAATTTAGCCAACAACTGACGGCCTATCGCCCCCGGTCTGCTGGCGGCTAAATGCTGAAAGCCGATCGAACAAGCAGCGCCCTACCAGCTTTTGGCAGTAACGCAAACGAGGAAAAAACTGTCGTGAAATTCCACTGGCTACTACCGAGTTTCTTAAGTGTATTTTTGCTCGCCGGGGCCGCCGAAGCAGCTAGACTGCAATCTTGGCGGTTTGAAGCTTCAGAGAACCGGCTCTACATTACAACAGACGGGGGAGTACAACCCAAGGCTCAACTGATTTTCAACCCGACGCGGTTGGTGATTGACTTACCGGGGACGAGTCTGGGCCGTCCCTCGGTCAGCAAACCGCTCTCAGGGGCGATCGAATCGGTGCGGGTAGGGCAGTTTGACAGCGATACGACCAGAATTGTGGTCGAGATCAGAGACGGGTTTACTCTAGACCCGGAGCAAGTAAAATTCCGGGGGATTTCTGCGAGCGAGTGGACAGTGGATTTGCCAACGCCGGTGCGGGGAGGAGATAGAAACCCGATTTCAGAGCCTGGGGGAGAAAGGTTATCGGTTCAACCTTCAGCACCCCAAGCCCAGTCGGCCGAGGCGACTGTAGTTCAGAACGTTCAGGTGACGGCGGACGGTTTTTTAGTCGGCACTGCGGGCGGCAGCCCCCAAATTAATTTTCAACAAAGTCGGGCCGGGGACATCGCCACCCTCGATATTGAAGGAGCTACTTTAGCTCCGGGCCTGAGCAGCCAACAGCCTCAAACGAACGGCAAGCACGGGGTTGACAAGATTGAAGTGCGACAACTGCCAACAGACCCGCCCGTTACCCGCGTGACTTTGCGGATGAAGAGTCCTAATACTCAGTGGCAGGCGTCTGCGAGCAATTTGGGCGGGGTTGTGCTATTGCCTGCAAGTGTAAGACAGCCCTCGGTTTCCCGCAGCCTGACTGTAGCTCCTCCAGCAAGACAAGCTCAAGGAAATTTAGCGAGAGTTCAGTCAATTGATTTAGCTAGTAACGGCACGCAACTGGTGGTGAGAACTGACCGCCAAGTCTCCTATACCAGCGGGTGGGACCAGGGGTCGAGAGCTTACTGGATCAGGATCGCTTCTAGTTCTCTGGCGGGGCAAATTCCTCAGCTCGATGCCAACAGTCCTGTATCGTTTAGTGCCAGCCAAGAAGATACGGAGACTGTGGTGATCTGGGTGCAGCCGCGATCGGGGGTAGAGGTAGGCAGGGTGACGCGGCCGAGTCCGCAGTTGCTGTCTTTGCAGTTGCGATCGAATGCTAGCGCGCAGCAGCCTTTGACTCGCACTCCCAGCCCCCAGCCTTTGCCGAGAAGGACTTTCGGCACCGGCGATTTGCCGCAAGCTTCTAATCGCCGCGCCGTGGTAGCGATCGATCCCGGCCACGGCGGCCGCGATCCCGGGGCAGTGGGGATTCAGGGCATTCAGGAGAAGGAGATTGTTTTGGATATCTCGTTTCAGGTGGCGAGGCTGCTGGAACAGCAGGGGGTGCAGGCGGTGATGACTCGGACTGACGACAGCGAAATCGACCTGGAACCGAGAGTTTCCTTGGCAGAACGGGTGAATGCTAGTTTGTTTGTGAGCATTCACGCTAATGCGATTAATATGAGTCGGCCGGATATTAGCGGGATTGAGACTTATTATTTCGAGAACGGGCAAGATTTGGCCCGGGTGATTCACGGCAGTATTTTGCAGGGGACGGGGGCGACTGACCGCCGGGTGCGGCAGGCGAGATTTTATGTTTTGAGGAAGACTTCTATGCCTTCTGTTTTGCTGGAGGTGGGTTTTGTAACGGGTGCTGAGGATGCTGCTAGGCTTTCTGACCCAGCTTACCGCAGTCAAATGGCGGCTTCGATCGCTCGCGGCATTTTACTTTATCTTCAACAAAGATAATATATTGCCGGAGGGATTCGGGATTGGTAATTGGTAATTGGTAATTTTCCCTAATGACTGATGGCTGATGACTGATGGCTGATGCCTGCTGACTATTGACAACCGACTATTGACAATTAACAAATGACAACAGACTCTGGACAACAAAGAATCGGTATTTTTGACAGTGGCGTGGGCGGTTTGACTGTTTTGACCCAGTTGTACCGACAATTGCCCAACGAATCGATACTTTATTTTGGAGATACGGCGAGGCTGCCTTACGGCACTCGTGCCGCGTCGGAAATTGTGCAGTTTGTCCGCGAAATTATGGCTTGGCTGGTGGAACAGGATGTGAAAATGGTGATTATGGCCTGCAACACCAGTTCTGCTTTGGCGATGGAGATGGTGCAGGCTGAGTTTGATATTCCGGTGCTGGGAGTAATTCTGCCGGGGGCGCAGGCTGCGGTGCAACAAGGAAAGCGGATCGGAGTCATCGCAACTCCTGCTACGGCTGCTAGCAATGCTTATCGAAATGCGATTTTGGAGATGGACGATTCTTGCCTGGTGTGGCAGGTTAGCTGTCCGGCTTTTGTGCCGCTGGTGGAGCAAAACCGGATTTACGACCCTTACACTTGTGAGGTGGCTCGGGAATATTTGGCTCCTTTGATTCAGCAGCGCATCGATACGCTGATTTACGGCTGCACTCATTATCCGCTGTTGGCTCCTGTGCTACGCTCGCTTTTGCCTGCTGGGGTGACGTCGATCGATCCTGCGGTGCGGGTGGTGGCTGCTGCTGCCAGAGAGTTGGAGCTTTTAGGGCTGCGGAATCCTGGTACTGCGCTGCCAACTCGTTTTTGCGTGAGCGGCCCCCCGCAGCAGTTTGCGGAGTTGTCGGTTCAGTGGCTCGGTTGTACTCCGGCTGTTGAGAAAATATCCCTGCCGACAGTTGTACGATCGCCCGTATCGCTGGAATCGGGCGAATAAGCCGGAAAATTTATAGGTTAATCTAACCCCCCAAAACTCAGGTAAAGCTGGTTCTGGGGGGTTTAATTATTGCGATGTAACCTAGCAATTACACATCAATAGGTAATATTATTGAACAAAAGCTTTGATGAACAATGCAAATAATGTCCTATACGTGCTGGATCTCTTCAGCCTTGAACCATGTCACCCTATGTATCGCAAGCAGTTTTACTTGTAGACGGCTATAACATAATTGGACTTTGGCCTCGACTCCGAGAGAAGCGCGATCGCGACGAACTCGAAACAGCTCGCCGCGAGTTAATAGAGGTTTTAGTTAACTACAGCGCTGTTCAAGATTTTGAGGCCAGACTGGTGTTTGATGCCCACTATCGAGATACTCCCAGCGTTAAAGAAATTATTACTAAAAATTTATCGGTGCACTACACTGACTTCGGTCAGACAGCAGATACTTATATTGAAAAATCTTGTGCTAGTTTGCGCTACGAGTTGCGATCGGTCAAAGGCAAAGGCCGCATGATTGTCGCCACCTCAGACCGAGCGCAGCAATTGACCGTAGTAGGCTACGGTGCCGAATGGATGTCTGCCGAACAACTAGCGGCTGATGTAGAATCCACAGCCCGCCGCAGCGAGCGCCAGCACAAATCCCGCAAACACAATTCCAGCCGCTTTCTCGCCAGTTCCCTCGATCCAGAATCCCAGCAGCGCCTCGCCAAGTTGAGAATGGGGCTGCATTAGCTGCCGAAACCCCCTTGCTGTATAACAAAAAAAAAGTTTATCAAAGGCCTTGCCAAATCCAGTAAGTTCAGCTATTGTTAGTAAATGTGGGTAACAAAAACCCCCAATCCTCGGTAGCTCAGTGGCAGAGCGGTCGGCTGTTAACCGATTGGTCGTAGGTTCAAATCCTACCCGGGGAGTTAGTAAAAGTCTGAAGTTGGAAGTTTCCAGCTTCAGATTTTTAGCATTTTCACATCGATATTGTTCATTAATTAATCCGGCGATGGTTACATCCATTGCGAGTGCGATCGATGTTTTGTAGTAAGGAAACGGCATTGCCGTCTCCTCACTCAATATTGCTCAATTACTTAGCGCCTTAAATCGCATCGCTGTGAGTGTGAATTAACTCACCTTCCATAGGTATGGAAATATTCAACTTAGACAACTCCGGGTTTAATATCGCCTTGACAATACCAGAACCAACCATCACCTCCAAACAACCAAGGGCTTGATGAAGAGCTACTCGAGCGTGTTGCACAGAAAAACGCTCCCCAAAAACCTGTACAAGCTGCCGATAAATTTGTTCAATGTACTGAGTGCGGCTCAAAATGTCAATCAGCAAACCATAAAAACCGGTAACAGGCAACCGCTGACCGTTCTTAACATAACACTTGATCTTGTTAATTTCACCAGCATTATAAACAGCTACAAATTCAACATCAGCCTCCACTAGGTCTAACTGAAACACGTTGTACGCCGAAAGTAGCCAAGGAACCTCCTCCTTTGAAAAGCGCTGCATCACCTGTTTCATACAACCCAAATCAAATCCAGCAATCACCGCTTGACCCAAAATATCATTCGTAAATCCACCTTGAGCTAACCACCGGAAAGCTTTTTCCGGGCTTAAATTCAAACCAGCATCCCGCGCAATTTCCCTTGAATGTTCTTGTAAATCAGTGAATTGACCGTTAGCAGCGTACCAATAATCAGCGAAGCGAATATGCTGTTCAACTCGGCTCCGTTGATTTTTGTCATACTGAGTTTTCAGCCAGTTGCCGTCGTGTTTCTCCTGCTCTAAGTCCAAAATTGTGTAAGCCAATTCACGGGCACCCGTGTGAGCTAAAGTCATGCCCGCCGATAAAATCGGGTCAGCAAAACCAGCAGTTTCACCTACCAAAAACCAATTTTCTCCTACTGTTTTATCAGCCAAAAATGACCAATCTTTTGTAGTTTCAATCTTTCCCGTACTGGTAGCATTAGCGATTAACTTGTTGATGCGAGGTTCGCTATTTAGGGCTTCGGTATAGATATCCTCTGGTCGCTTTTTCAGTGACTTATAATGTTCCGCAGGGCAAACGAAGCCGATACTGGTGCGAGTTGGGCCCAAGGGAATGAACCAAAGCCACCCGTGACTCAAACTCATTACCTGTATCCGGGTGCCGCCAACGCCAATTTTATCTGACCATTCAGCGTTTGTCCAATAGTCCCAGATAGCTATATTTTGCAGCCGCGTCGGGCTGTGTGTCTTGACGCCCAAAGCTCGCCGCAGCACCCCAATGTGACCGGATGCGTCGATGTAGTAGCGGGCGGTTATTTGTTCTTGCGATCGCACGTGCAAAGCCGTAATCCGATCGCCCTCTGTATCTACTTTAACAACCGCAGTTTCTTCTCTTACCAAGCATCCCATTTCTTCCGCGTGGCGCAGCAAAATTTCGTCATATTTTGCTCGATCGACCTGGAAAGCAGTTTGCCGTCTCTGTCCCTCAAATTTAGCAGGGCGCTGTTCATCTTTAAACTGTTCAGGCTTAATGAAATTAAAATCCCAAGGCTGTGGATCTGTTCCCCAGCGATAGATTCCACCAATCTTAATCGGGAAGTCGGCGGCTTCTACTTTATCCCAGCATCCCATTTCTTGAAGCACATCGCTAATTTGAGGTAGTTGGCTTTCTCCAACGTGCTCGCGAGGGAATTTTTCTTTTTCTAGTATGAGCACGCTCAGATTGGGATTGTATTTCTTGAGCAGAGTTCCAGCAGTGGTACCAGCGGGGCCGCCGCCCACAATAACAACGTCGTAATGGCTCATATCAAATAGGGATAGTAGATGGTGAATTTGGGCATTGACGAGACAAATGTCTAACAATTCAGCCTCGGAATAAGCGAGGCTGAAGTTGTTTTGCAACAGGTTTTATCCGACTGCCAGTTTCTCATCTTCAGGTATGTGAGAACTGTGGGAAATATCCAAATTCTCTGTCCAAGTGTGAGCAATATCCAAATTCTCTGTCCAAGTGTGAGCAATATCCAGATTCTCTGTCCAAGTGTGAGCAATATCCAGATTCTCTGTCCAAGTGTGGGTCATAGTCGGTGCTAGCTCAGTGATTGCAGTTGAAGAATTGCTGTTAACTTCTGACATGATGAGTCTCCTTGTAAGTAAGTTTTGTCTGAAGAAGATTGCCTAGTTCTAAGAGTTAAAACTTTTACATCTGGTAAGCTACCCAGCTTTTAAAGGTTGCAAAATATCGCTGGTTTTGGCAAAAGGTTGCTCAAAACTATGCGTTTTTGCATAAACCAGAAGCTCAGCCGTCAGTTCTGTGAAAACTTCAAACAACTTCTCAACTATTTTAAAAGCCTCTTGACGAGTCTCTTCTGTCAGTTGTATGTCGCTAATCAATTGACCCGCTTCCGGCGTCCCTGTAGTATGACCTGTTTCCACTGCTAAGTGAAAATAGCCAAAATAAAGCAACTCCTTTTGGGTAATTGTTCGCAGTTCTTGGGCAATTGGTGCGGCAGTTGAAAAGAAGACATTACCAGTTGCTTCTATCACTTCCAAGATTGCTAGCTTCGCGATCGGACTAGCTCCAAAAGCGTATCGAAAAATTTGATGTGTTACCCACCGCGAACCTTTTGTTTCTTCATTCCAGAGAAAATTCAAAGTATCGCTGAACTTCACGGTATTGTTAATACCCAGTGTTTCCAAATCTTCCAAAAACCACAACCAGTGATGATCGTCTTCATAAGTATGATTGTTGACTATTGCCTGAAGTGGATCGTTGGTTGGTTCTTCTCGGAAGACATACTTGTTAAATTCACCAAAGCTCATAACGAAAGGAGCAACGCAGGGAGCGAAAGCTAGGCGCTGTCTTGGGTTTATACTTTTGTCCCGCATAAACTCAAATAGCCCAGATTTAGCAAATTCTTGCTTCTTCTTTTCAATTAAAGTTAATACTTCTTTCATCGTGAGCCACTTGATTCTCATCAATACGGTAGTGACTTAATCACTAGATGTATGTGATATAAATCACATACATCTAGTGTTTTAGATCATGTATCATTTTGTTCTCGATCGCGTAAACCTCCGTTTTCAAGCCCAGAGCGTCCCATTCGTTCTTGGTGACAAGGCTCAAACATCGAGCTAAACCTTGAATCGATCGGGATTTGTCGGTCAGATGCGCGATCGGCAGAACCGACTTGTTACAATATTGTGATGCTCAACTGCGTAAAGTTTCATACCGCACATCTCAGTGGGATCTCCTACCAGATGTGCTGTTGTCAGCCAGTTCACACCCTCTACACCTTTAGGCATCGACTTACCTTGAAAAATACAGAGTAATTACTTAATTTTTAATGTATCTAAAGTTAATAAACTCCTAAAAATATTTAAGTACCGTCCGCCCGCGCCCCGATCGACATCAAGGGCGAGGTTAACCCAACACTTCGTCAGAGAATAAAAGCCATGAATGCACTTCCCGGTTACAAAATCACAGAAGTTGTTCAAGTTGGTGTAAAGTCCATCATTTATCGCGCAGTCAGAGAGTCAGATCGAGCGTCAGTCATCATTAAAACACTCAATACCGAATATCCCACAATAGAAGAAATTACCCGTTTGAGACATGAATACAAAATTAGCTCAAATCTCAAACTCGAAGGGATTGTCAAACCCTATAGCTTAGAAAAATATAAAAACAGTTTCGCTCTGATCTTAGAAGATTGCGGCGGTCAATCTCTCAAAGACCATCAAGCGGGTAAAAGTATTAAAATTCATAAATTTTTGCCGCTGGCTATTCAAGTGACTAAAACTCTCGGAGAAGTGCATCAAAATCAGATTATTCATAAAGACATAAAACCCTCAAATATTATCATTACCTCAGATTTTAAACAAGTAAAAATCACAGACTTTAGCATGGCAACGCGCCTATCTAGAGAGGTGCATCAAAATAGCAATGGTACTGTGTTAGAAGGCACTCTAGCTTATATATCCCCAGAGCAAACTGGTCGGATGAACCGCGACCTCGATTACCGAACTGACTTGTACTCTCTAGGCATCACGTTTTATGAAATGCTCACAGGAGTGTTGCCCTTTAATTCAACCGACCCCTTAGAATTAATTCACAGTCACATTGCAGTGACGCCAGTTCCTCCCCGTCAACTAAACAGTGAAGTCCCGCAGATGGTTTCATCCATTGTCATGAAACTATTAGCTAAAAATGCCGAAGACCGATATCAAAGTGCCTTTGGAGCAAAAGCAGACCTGGAAAATTGTTTAACCCAGCTACAAAATACTGGCCAAATAGAAAATTTTATGCCGGGGATACTTGACAAATATGGTCAATTTTTGATTCCCCAAAAACTCTACGGCCGCACACAAGAAGTTGCTGATTTGATGGCATCTTTCGATCGAGTCAGCTTGGGAAAAACTGAGATGGTGTTGGTAAGCGGTTACTCAGGCATCGGTAAAACCTCAGTGGTCAGTGAAATTCACAAACCAATTGTACGCCAGCGGGGTTATTTTATTGGTGGCAAATTTGACCAGTTTAAGCGGGATATTCCTTATGCTGCAATAACTCAAGCGTTTGAGTCATTGATACAGCAGTTATTAACAAAAAGCTCAGAAGAGTTGTCAATTTGGAAAGAAAAGCTTTTGTCAAGGCTGGGTATAAACGGTGAAATTATTATTGATGTTGTCCCTTCTTTTGAACTAATAATTGGTTCGCAGCCTGCTGTTCCACAATTAGGGCCTACAGAATCTCAAAATCGCTTTAATCGATTCTTCAAAGAATTCCTGAATGTCTTTGCCCAAGCAGAACACCCATTAGTTCTATTTTTGGATGATTTGCAGTGGGCCGATTTAGCTTCCTTAAAATTGATTCAGGAATTAGTTACTGACCAGGATAGCCGATATTTTTTACTAATAGGAGCCTATCGAGATAACGAAGTAAATTCGACTCATCCGTTAGTTCAAACAGTCGAAAAAATTCAACAGACTGGTGCTCAGGTGCATCACATAATCCTCCCATGTTTAGAGTTGAGCAGCATCACTGAGCTAGTGCGGGATACTTTGGGTAATGAAACTGAAGAGTTAAAGTCTTTGACAGAGTTAATCTTTAATAAAACTGGGGGCAATCCATTTTTTATAACTCAACTTCTCTCAACTATTCACTCAGAACAACTGTTAATTTTTGATTTCACAGTTGGTGCATGGCAGTGGGACATCACGGAAATTGAAGCCGCTGGCATTGCCGATTACAGTGTCATTGAGTTAGTTGCTCGGAATTTGAAACAACTGCCGGACGAGACGCAGCAAGTATTAAAATTAGCTGCTTGTATAGGCAACCGTTTTAGTTTAGAAAATTTGGCAATTGTGAGGGAAAAATCCGGCTCGGAAACGGCGGCGGATTTATGGGATGCGCTGCAAGCTGGTTTAATTCTGCCAATGAGCGATGCTTACAAAATCCCCCTGGTTGATGAGGAAATTGTGAAAACACACCGGACGGGCGGGACGCCCATCCCACAAAACAATCAAAATCATCCCGCAATTATGCAACGCTCAATTTATTACAGGTTTTTCCACGATCGCGTACAGCAAGCCACCTATTCTCTGATCCCTGACTCCCAGAAAAAACAAACCCACTTAAAAATAGGGTTTCTGCTACTGAACTCAACCCCGGCATCGGAGATAGCAGACAATATCTTTGATATTGTCAACCAACTCAATATCGGGGTGGAATTCCTCACAAATCAACAAAAGCGAGATGAACTAGCTAACTTTAATCTTATAGCTGGCAAGAAAGCTAAGAGTTCTGCCGCCTATGAAGCAGCGCTCAAATATTTTAATGCAGGTATAGAACTTCTACCAGAACAAGCTTGGGATATTCACTACAATTTAATCATGGAACTTCATCTCGAAGCGCTGGAATCGTCCTATATAAATACCGATTTTGAGCGAGCGTTCCAGCTATCAGATGTTATTATATTCCTTGCCAAGAATTTGCTAGAAAAAGTCAAAGTTTACGAGCTAAAAGTTATTTTCTACTTTAATCAGAATCAATTTCAAGCTTCGATAGATATAGCTATAGAAGCTTTGAAATTGCTGGGAGTTTACATCTCTAAAAAACCGACTCAATTTAATATTATTATGGGGCTAATACGGACAAAATTAGCTGTGGGAAACAAAAGGATTGAGGATTTAGCTGATTTGCAACCAATGACTGACGCTAATAAAATTGCGGCTATACGGATTTTAACAAAAATGACTCCGGCGGCTTTTGTAGTAGCACCCAATATGTTCCCACCGATCATATTTAAAATGGTTACACTTTCTCTGAAATACGGGAATGCGCCGCTGTCTAGTTTCGGCTATGCAAACTACGGTACGATGCAGTGTGGGGTGTTAGGCGATATGGATTCTGGATACCGATACGGTCAAATGGCTCAGGCACTTTTAGAACGATTCAACACCAACTTGTACAACTCTCAAATTTCACTAATTTTTAATATTTTTATCCGTCCCTGGTCTGAACAGGTCAGGGAAAGTCTTATCGGTTTACTTGAGGGTATTCATAGCGGACTAGAAACTGGAGATGTCAACAATGCTTGTTATTGTGCTAGTTTTTACAGCAATTATATATTTTTGAGCGGCGAACCTCTGGAGTCAGTCGAGACTAAGCAGAGTCAATATATTAAAATGTTGGTGAATTATAAAAATGAGTTTATGATCGATCAAGCCAGAGTAGGGGCGCAAGTAGTCTTAAATTTGCAAGGTAAAACAGCCAATTCTAGTTTGTTAGTTGGCGAAAAGTTTAATGAAGAAACTATGCTGCCCGCTTTAAAGGAGAGTCAAAATAATCTGATAATTTTTGTAGTTTATTTGTATAAATCATGGCTACATTATGTATTTAAAGATTATCCTAAATCGGTTGAAAATGCCAGGGCAGCCTCAAATTACTCTGAGGCTGTGATGTCCCTGATGTATGTTCCCCTCCACAATTTTTACTATTCTCTAGCGCTCTTAGCTTTGTATCCTGCAGCTTCAAAAAATGAACAGAAAAAATATTTAAAAAAAGTGGCTTCACTTCAGAAAAAAATGAAGCATTGGGCTTTGAACTCTCCTGGCAATTATCAGCACAAACATGACTTAGTAGAAGCAGAAAAAGCGCGAATATTGGGACAATATGAAAAAGCTGCTCAGTATTACGATCGAGCGGTGATAGGAGCATCGGAGAATGAATACATCCACGAAGAAGCGCTAGCAAACGAACTAGCCGCAGAATTTTATCTAGCTAGCGATCGAAAAAAAGTGGCTGAGATTTATCTGATAGATGCTTACTACGGTTATATTCATTGGGGAGCAACCGCCAAGGTCAAACATTTGGAGTCTCAGTATCCGATGTCTTTGCCCCCTGCATCGGTGGGAAAAGCCAGCGGAGATCGAACTATTACTAGCACTAATTATAGCACGAGCAGCAGTCACAGCAGTTTATTGGATTTGACAACTGTTGTTAAAGCATCTCAAGCGCTAGCTAGTGAAATTGTGTTGGACAAGTTGTTAGAAAAGTTAATGAAAATGGCGATCGAGAATGCTGGGGCGCAAAAAGGTTTTATCCTGATGCCCAAGGAAGGAAAATTGCTGATTAAAGCAGCGGCATCCGTGGAGTCTTCGGATATTGCAGTTGAGCAATGCCCTAGAGTATCTCCTGCAGAGGTTTTGCCAATAACGGTGATTAATTATGTTGAAAAAACGCACTCTGATGTAGTTTTAAGTCAGGCTGCTAGGGAAGGTCTATTTACAGATGACCCCTATATTAAAAGGCAGCAAGTGAAATCTGCGCTTTGTACTCCTATTCTGAATCAAAGCAAACTCGTAGGCCTCCTTTATCTGGAAAATAATTTAGCTACGGAAGCGTTTTCTCCAAGTAGGTTGGAGGTTTTGAAAATTCTTTCTTCCCAAGCGGCTATCTCTCTAGAAAATGCGGTACTTGTTGCTAATTTGTCGGAGGCTAAGGAACAGTTGGAGGATTATTCGCGGACGCTGGAGGTGAGAGTAGAAGAGCGCACGCAGGAATTAAAGACTAAAGAAGCTAAGCTGCAAGAAGCTCAAAAACTGGCGCACCTCGGCAACTGGGAATTTGATCTGGAGGGGGATAAATTAACTTGGTCTGATGAAGTATTCCGAATTTTCGATCGCCATCCTCGATTACTAGAGCCGAGTATTTTAGAACACAAACAGCAGATTCATCCAGATGACTTACCGCTTTGGTTAGAGCAATTAGAGGAAATTGTTCAGTCAGGAAATCCTTGTGAGTTTGAGTTGAGAATTTTGCGCCCTGATGGAGCTGTCAGATATATTTTTGTTAAAGCGCAAGCTATTTTTGATACTGGTAAGGTTATTAAGTTATTTGGGACTATCCAGGACATTACGGATCGCAAGTTGGCGGAGGATGCTTTGCGGCAGTCGGAGACGCAATTGAGAGAAAAAGCGTCACAGTTAGAAGTTACTTTGTGCGAATTACGCTCGACCCAGAGTCAACTAATTCAAACTGAAAAAATGTCTTCTTTGGGGCAGTTGGTGGCGGGGGTTGCTCACGAAATTAATAATCCGATTAATTTCATTTATGGCAATGTTCTCCATGCTAACGATTATAGCTCGGATTTGCTGGGATTGATTGAGCTTTACCAGGAGTCTTACCCGAATTCTAATCCTGAGATTGTTGCTAAAACAAAAGATATCGATCTTTGTTTTATTCAAGAAGATTTGCCCAAAATTCTGCAATCGATGCAGGTTGGGGTCGATCGCGTTCGCAATATTGTGCTGTCGCTGCGGAATTTCTCACGCCTGGATGAAGCCGAGATGAAACCAGTGGATATTCACTCCGGGATTGATTCAACTCTGCTAATTTTGCAGCACAGGTTGAAAAAGGATGCACTCGGACATGGCATTGAGGTAGTTAAAGAGTACGGTAAACTGCCGAAGGTAAATTGTTATGCTTCTGGGTTAAATCAGGTGTTTATGAATGTTTTGAGCAATGCAATTGATGCCGTGGAGTTAGGAGTTGAGCGACCGCAGACAACTGCCCAACTAGAAAATCCTTTATCTCCAATCTTTGAGCGAAAGATTGAGATTCGGACTGAGGTATGCGACAAAAACTTGGTGAGAATTTATATTGCTGATAATGGTCGGGGGATGACGGAGGAAGTACGATCGCGAATATTTGACCCTTTCTTTACTACAAAAGCTGTGGGCCAAGGTACCGGTTTAGGGTTGAGTATCAGTTATCAGATTGTAGTAGAGAAACACGGCGGGAAGCTAATGTGCATTTCCGCACCCGGTGAAGGGACTGAGTTTGTGATCGAAATTCCGGTGAAGCAGTGAACTTTTTTAAGTTTTTATATAAGTTTTTTTAACCGCCGATAAACGCCGATGAACGCCGATACAATTCTATCTGCGTTCATCTGTGTTTATCGGCTGATATCTGCGGTTAAAACTTATCAATCTAAATATTAAACATCGCGTTCTGTTCGCACCCATTTGGTTTGCCGCTTCAGGATAAAACCCAGATACAAAGGGATTTTCCAGAGTATGTAAAAAGGTACGGATAATAAAGTAGAACCGGAAATGTAGGCACGCCCAAATTTAGCCCAAGCGCCGACAATTGAAATTAAAATTAGCGATCCTTGTAGTCCTAACAAGACGGCCGGAATTGGAGATGTTCCGAGGGTTGCTGCTAGTAACGAGGTGGCAAAAGCTGCTAGCCAGATAGCGACTAACAGCGAAAGGGGAGGGACGGATAAGTCAAGGGCGATCGCCAATAAGTCAAACCGTTTTTGCTGTAAAGAAGCTGCTGCCAGCCGGGGAGTTTGAGTTAATAATGTCTGTATGTGACCGTGTTCCCATCTGGTTCTTTGACTTTTGGCTGCTTGCTGCTGCTGCGGCAAACACCCGGTGACGTTGGCTTCGGGGCAGAATACGGTTGGATGTCCGGCGATCGCCAAATCCAAACTCATCTGCATATCTTCAACAATATTGCTGCTGGCTAGAGTAACCGATCGAATTATCGACCAGGGAAAAGCCATGCCAGTTCCTGTTAGCAATGATGGAAATCCTAACTGTTTTAATCCGCTGGGACGGACTAAGTTTTTCACGAGAAAGGCTAAAGCAGAAATTGAATCTTTCGGAGTAGGATTGGGCGGCTGTTCCATTAAATAAGTCGCTTGGACTGGTCTTTGTTCGGCAACTGCAACCCGGGCTAATTTTTCTATAGAGTCTGGCTGACAGATGCAGTCTGCGTCAACCATGATTACTACTTCTGGAGGGTCGGATTCGATGGACTGCAAGCCGAAATCCAGTGCGTATCCTTTGCCCTTGCGCTGTGTGTCTTGGCGCTCGATCGCACTTGCACCGCAGTTACGGGCGATTTCTGCCGTGGCGTCCGTGCAGTTGTCAGCAATCACTAACAAGCTGTCTTGAGGTGTTAGCTGCGGCAATATGGTGGAGATGGTGGCGGCAATTCCTGCTGCTTCGTTGTAAGCGGGAATTAAAACTGCTACTTTGGGGCGGGGCGCTTTAGTTTCCGCTGTCTCGCCCAGGCCGGACAAGAAAGCTGCACTGCATTCTAGAAATAGAACTGCAACGGGAATGAGAAGGATCAGGGCGATCGCCAATAGCACAACATCAATCAATAAAAACAGTAGCTGATTAATTTCCACAATTCTAGTACCTTAATTTAATTTTATTTGTTGCGTTCATTGAGTTCATTTAATCTAACCGCATCTTTGTTAACTCATTGCACAAAGCTATCTAAAGTATCATCATATCATGCGCGCGAAAAATCACCCTTATAACGTTGGTAATGATGGCTTAAGTCCTGATAAAACTACTAGCACTGGTGTCCTCGCTACAAATTAATTTGATTGCTCTTATGCGATCGCAAATAATATCATATCATGTCGATTCTAAAAATGGTAAGTATATCAATTTAACTAAACCTTAAACACGCTTAGAAACCAGGTTTCTTTGAGAAAACTGGTTTCTGGGTGTTCTGTTTGTAATTAACTAACAACTTGGTCGATGTTTAGCTCCTTCACCCCCTGTGGGTGGCCAGTCAGGAAGCAATCTCCAAACTCAAAACTATGTTCAAGCTACGCTGCATCGGGGATAGCAAAAGGTTCAGATTTTTTCGTGGTGAACTGTGCGGGGGGTGCAAATTCTCTGATATATCTCGACACCGATCGCAAATATCCCACTTCTGCTTGAATAGAATCCAGCGTAGAAAGACTCTCAACTAAGTCATCAAATTCATCAGCCGTAACTCCAGCACTGTTCAAGACTTCTTGGTTAAGCCGCCCGTATATTCCTTGCAGGAGAAGCTCGATAATCTCCCTGTAGTCAGCGATTTCCGTCCCGTAACCTTGCAATTTCTTCGGATGGATTCCCCACTGCAAAATCTTCAACAAGTCTTCGGGGGAACTCCACGCAAAAGAGGAAGCAATCACTTCTTTTTCTGCTGCGACAAGAGCGTGCTTGATTTGCACTGCCGGGAAATCTGGATCGCCGATTAAGCTTTCGAGCTTCGACACTTGTTTATCTAACACGCGCAAAGAAAAAGGAGCTAATTCTACACTCACCATGTCACCAGCATCATCAACACTTCTAAAAGGATCTTCCAAAACATTAATTAGGAGGTGAATGTCTGTAGGTTTTTTCCAGTCAAACTGTCCGAGGAAAAATGGTTCTTCGTATCCCGGCAAAAGTCCTTGAAAATAAATCGGCAGATTTTTGCCTGATTCAAGAATTTTATAAAGAGCTACTTCCAAGGTTTCTGTCGGCCACCCGAGATTACTCACGGCGACAAATTTCAGTTTTCCGGGAACGGACACAACCAGCGAATTCAGCAATAAATGTACGGCTTCGACAAGATTTTGAGCGGTTACGTAGCGGTGCGGTGCGTGAACGTTGACAGTTTTACCTTGCTTTACTTTGTTAGACATTTGCTCGCAAAACAAGCTATTTTCCAACATATGAGTAAAGCGAACCATCCCGTAAGTGACATCTCCTTCTTGAGCTGCTTTGGCAAATTGCCATTCGGCAAATTTCTTCGAGGCGGCGTAAACTTCGGTTGTAAAATATCGAGATGTTTTGCCTGTAGAAGAGAATATGCAGTGTTCTACGCCGTATTCTTCGCAGAGTTGGATGATGTGTTTACATCCTAACAGGCTGGTTGTAACTGTTTCTCGGATTTTGATTTCAGCTAGTCCGGGTTGGCGTTGGGCTGCTAAGTGAAAAACAATTTCTGGTTTTTCTACCTCAAATATGTGTTTCAGCGCCTCGAAGTTGCGAATGTCTGCGGCATAGAAAGTTACTGCACCTTCTTTGGTAAAAAGCGGGAGATTTTCTTCGGGGTTGTGACATCGGGCGTTGTCTGCGGAAATGATTTTCGTTGCGCCTAGTTCGAGAAGTTTTGCGATTAAAAAACTGCCGACACATCCTTCTCCACCGGTAATGAGGATGCTTTTTCCTTTGATTTGGCTGCTGACTGCGGATGCGTATAGGTGAATTGTGCGATCGCGCACGTCGCTAAAAGGTTCGCTTTCTAATTGTCCGTCGGCTTGATAGGCTGCGATTAGCTGTGCGGTGAGAGTTTGTAAGGCCGCTAGGATTTCAGGATCTTGCGGTTCCGGGGAACCCGGGGGAACTAGCTGCTGGATGCGATCGATGATTTCTGCTTTGCTGGCACCTTCAAACACTTCTGAGGGGTTAAATGCACTCTTCACTTTTTGGTCTCCTTTAATTTCTAGGAATACGGTTGCTGATTCTAAATTGTTAAACAGATTTTTGATGGACAGAATCTTTAAAAGCCTGTCTAGATTTAGGATTTTTTAGACTGAAAGCTACTTAATCGGAAAGACAGGCGATCGGCTCTGCTACTAATTACTTGTATTAAGCCTACTTGTAGTTTTATTAAGCGCTTTTTTTACCTGCTTACTTTTGCGATCGGCAAAGTCGGAACCTTCTGTGTTCAAAATTTGTCTCTACAACTATAAACTTAAGTTGCTGACTGTTGGCAATACTAATAACAGATCTTTACTATTTCTTTGTAATCACCTGCGAGTTTTCACGCAATTTTAAAGTTAATGTAAAGTAGGGTCGGTGTTTAAAAAACTTAACAATATACTTGACATGGATAGTAGCATTTTATTACGTAATAAAAATGTATTTATTGCTACTAAATAAGATTAAAAATTTAAGTAATATTACGCATAATAACGCCCAATATTTCGCTCCACTGAAAAAATTGCTACCCGAGCGGTGGGGTAGTCCTGCTGTGCCTACCCCTGTATGTGTCGTGCTACTAGGCGCGAACGGTGCGTTCTTTTTTGCTGCCTTCAAAGCCGCGAGCGTCCGCAACATCGTAGCCTCCTGTCCGCAAGCGGCGGTCTAAATCGCTGGCTTCGGGAGAAGTTTTTGCTGCTTCTTCGATCGTCACTCTGCCTTCGAGCACCAGTTTGTAAAGACCCTGGTTGATAATCTGCATTCCTTCGTAAGTATCATGTTCCATCAACCGGAAAGCTTCGTCATCAGCACCTTTCATCAAGTAATCGTGCATGGCAGGTGTATTCACCAAAATATCGTGAACTGCTACCCGACGGTTGTCCACTGTTGGCAGCAAAAGTTGGGCAATTACCGCTACTAAAGAATCGCAAATTTGAATCCGCATCGCCTGTTGTTCCTCGGGCGGGTAGAGGTTCAACAACCGATTAAGAGCGTTAATAGCGCTGCGAGTGTGGAGAGTTCCCAATACTAAGTGACCAGTTTGAGCTGCTTGCAATGCTGTATTGATGGTAACGCGATCGCGCATTTCCCCGATCAGAATTACATCCGGATCTTCCCGCAAAACTGCCCGCAAAGCCTGCTGAAACTCGTGGGTATGCAAGCCGACTTCCCGCTGGCTGACCAAGCATTTTTTAGAAGGGTGAATGAATTCAATCGGGTCTTCAATTGTAACTACGTGCTTTTGCTCCATCTGATTGAGGTGGTCGATCATCGCAGCTACGGTTGTCGATTTCCCCGAACCGGTAGGCCCCGTAACCAATATTAATCCCTGCGATCGCAAAATGATATTTTTGAAAACTTCTGGCAACCTCAAGGAATCGATAGTAGGTATTTCCAAACTGATCAACCGCAATACTAGGGCACCGCCGCTGAGGGAATCAAAACAGTTTAGCCGACACCGCACGAAGCCAGGGTAAAAAATTGCTGAATCTAATTCCTTGGTAGTTGCAAACTGTTTTCGCTGTTCGGGGGTGAGAATTTCGGCTAGGTAATGTTCAAAAATTTCTGGCGTTACTTTGGGGTGGGTAGTTGCTACTTGCATCACGCCCCGAATCCGAAATCGAGGTACTTGGCCGACTCGAATGTGAATGTCGGAAGCTCCTGCGCTATGGGCATCTCTGACCATTTGTTCGATCGTGCTGACGGGTGTCTCGACAGGCCGCTGCTGGGCAGGCGCGGGTGCAGGGGGCGCGGGTGCAGGAGGCGCGGGTGTTGCAGCCAAGGGCGGCGGTGGCGGCGGTGTTCGTCGGCGGGCTTGAGCCTCTGGTTGAACGGGTGTAGGATTGTTTAATGGGTTCATTTTTTGGTCTCCAGTCAGTCTATTTTAGATTTTAGATTTTAGATTTTAGATTTTAGATTTACTCCACAGATTAATCTGGGAGCAGGAACTAGAGTCTAAAATTTGGGGAGCAACCCTGACTGAGTGTCGGGGGCTTGTATCCGTTTTTGGGCGGGGTCAATGTGATTTATTGCGAAAAAATGCCCGATTTCTAATCTAATGGCTCGCAGCTAATTCGGTGCTAAATGCTGAGAATATTTTACAATTAGGCTTGATGGGGCGATCGAGTAATTAACAATTGCAACTCCTATGAACATCGGTCACAAAATTGCCGACTGGCTCGAAAATCGCGCTGTTAGCCCCGCCTACGCGGGTTGGCTGCTCTTGGGGATGACGGTTTTCTTTTTTGGGTCTGCGACCAATACAATGTCTGGGTGGCTGTACGCGCTTAGCGGTGGGGGTTTGGCGCTGTTGGGAGTAGCGGCGGTTTTGCCGGGAAAATCGCTCCGTTCCTTGGAAGTCCGCCGCCGCCCGATCGAACCGGTGAGTGCGGGCGATCGAATCACCGTCGAACTAGAAATCGAAAATCGCGCCAGCGAACCTAAGACTTTGTTGCAAGTGGTAGACATCTTGCCGTTTGTACTGGGAGAACCAATCGTCCGCCCGATCGAAGTCATAGACCCTAACAGTATATACAGGGATACATACTATCTAGAGGTCCGGCAGCGGGGCGTCTATCGGTGGCAAGAGGTAAACTTGAGGACTGCGGCGCCTTTAGGGTTGTTTTGGTGCCGGCGCAGTCGCCCAGTCAAAGCGGTGGCAATTGTCTATCCACAAGTTTTGCCGTTGAGCACTTGCCCTTTGATCGATCGCATCGGTCAAGAAGACAGCCCGCAATTTTACAATCGCAGTCGATCGCAAGCTGCTACCGAAGGCCTCACCCGCAACCTTAGACCTTACCGCCACGGAGACCCCACCCGCCTGATTCACTGGCGCACCAGCGCCCGCTACGGAGAACTGCGAGTGAGAGAATTAGAAGTTGCAGCCGGCGGTCAAGAAATTATTATTGCTCTCGACAGCGCTGCGAGGTGGCAGCCTGAAGAATTTGAACGAGCCGTAACTGTAGCTGCATCCCTGTACTTCTATGCTAGCAAGCGCCTGTTAAACGTCAAACTTTGGACTGCCGGGACTGGACTCGTCTCGGGGAACAGGGTAGTTTTGGAAACTTTAGCTGCGGTTAATGCTGGGGAAGATGCGATCGATAATCGGTCGAAACTGTCGATAATTTGGCTGACTCAAAACTCTGCAAGTTTAAGCACTCTTTCCCCCGGCAGCCGCTGGGTACTCTGGCCGTTGGCAACTGCTGAAACAGGCGAAAAAATGTTAGTCAAACATGATTTACCCGGTTTAGAAATTCGCTCCGACCGACCCTTAGAACTCCAGTTACAATCTCCTCTGGAAAGAGCGATTAGTTATTAAGATAGTCCGGGACGCAAGCTGCTCTGGAAAGAGCGATTAGTTATGAGAATTAACTTCATGAGTTTTTGGGTATCACAAGCATTTCCCCTTTTTAATCGCATATTTGGAGCGCGCTAAGAGTTCCCGCCCCACAAGATTTTAATTGTAGAGAGATAGTTTGATTTTAATGGCGAGCCGATCGAACTCATTGTCTGAGATGAAAATGTTAATCCCTATCACTCTCTAGTGTCGGGGAGAGTTTCGACTACATACTCAGGTACATACTCAGGTACATACTCGGACCGATTCTGGGGCAAAGTCTTGGGCAAATTCTCCGGTGGATGTTCGAGCCTGACTCGCCGAATCGGAAGATTTGCAATTAGTGCTGTGGCCCGCTGGTCGCTTTCCAGGGAGAACTCAGACCCGGTGGTATCGATTTCCACGTAGCGAGATACCACCTCTAGAATTTCTCGGCGCATCGACTCAACCATTTCTGGGCTGAGTTCTGAGCGATCGTGGGCTAGAACCAGTTTGAGGCGCCGTTTTACCTCGTCGCGGCTGTTGTCAGGGGTGCGCGGGAAAAGTCGTTCGAGAAGTGTGTGTATCATGGGTCCGGCTGGTTTGTCAAGGGCTAGGCATAGAAAAGGTCATACCGTTTTCGATTTTCGATTTTCGATTTTCGATTGGGGAATCACTCATTCCCTAAGGGTTTGGAGTTGACCTACAGTTTCATTCTTTTTGGGAACTGGTGTCACTGGGGGAAATCTCGGCTAGTTTTTGTGATGCAGTTGCTGCGGTTAAAGACCGATCGCCAATGAGCACATCACATAATTTTAGTGTTTAAGAACTTGCGGAGGCGAGTGAAGAAGTTTTCCCGACGGGGATTTAGATCTAGAAATTCAACTTTTTCGCCTTCTAAGCGGCGGGCAATATTGTCGAAGGCAGTTCCAGCTAAAGAGGCCGTTTCCGACAATACTAATGGTTCGCCTCGGTTGGTAGAAACGATGACGCGCTCGTCGTCGGGAACGACGCCTAACAGCGGAATCGCGAGGATTTCCCGCACGTCTTGCACCGACATCATATCATTTGCCAGCACCATTGCGGGTCTGATCCGGTTGACGATCAGGTTGATTTTCTTGACGTTGTTGGCTTCCAGCAGGCCGATGACTCGATCGGCATCGCGGACAGCAGCGATTTCTGGAGTGGTGACAATGATGCCTTCTTGGGCCGGGGCGATCGCATTTTGAAAACCTTGTTCAATTCCAGCAGGAGAGTCGATCAAAATATAGTCGTATTTTGCTCCCAACATCCCCACAAGCTGCTTCATTTGCTCGGCGCTGATGGCATCTTTCATCCGAGTTTGGGCAGCCGGCAACAGCACCAAGCGCGGCTGCCGCTTGTCTTTCACCAAAGCTTGCTCTAACCGACACTCTCCTGCGAGAACTTCTAATGCCGTGTAAACAATCCGATTTTCTAAGCCCAGCAGCAAGTCCAAATTTCTGAGACCGAAATCGGCATCAATTACGGCAACGTTTCGTCCCCGCTTAGCTAAAGCCATGCCGAGATTGGCTGTGGAGGTGGTTTTTCCTACCCCGCCTTTCCCTGATGTAACAACAATAATGCGAGCCATAAGCGATTTTAGATTTATTGGGAATTAGTAATTGGGAATTAGTAATTGGGAATTAGTAATTGGGAATTGGTAATTGATAATTGGCAATTATTCTTTGGAAATTTTGCAGTAATCTGTTATTCAGTGAATTAACTCAACACTCAATACTCTCCTTGTTCTACTAATTATCTATTAATTTGCACTGATTTTAAAATTCGTCTTTTAGTGACTGATTTACCCAAGGCAAAAATGATCGAGTGCAGGCTTAAAGAGAAATAGTATTAACAATTATCCATTAACAATGACCAATTACCAATTACCAATTATCGATTACTCATTACCCCCAACTAACTGCGATTTGTCAAAATCAGAGGCTCTACCGATCCGAATCCCTTGAGGCGTCACATAGGCGACTTCCGGGAAAAACTGAGCGGGTGAGGTTTCTGGGCCTCTGGCAACATACTTAGCAATCCTAATCACCATCGGTTCCATCTGCAAGGTCATAATCACGCTTTTGGTGTTGCCACCGGCACCGGCGTGCACGACTCCCCGCAAACGGCCCCAAACTAGGATATCGCCTCCGGCGATGACTGAGCCGCCTGGATTTACGTCTCCCAAAAGTACGACGGTGCCTGGATGACGAATTTCTACGCCCGATCGCACTGTCATCTGCAAATATAAAGGTTCCGCCAGCGATTGCGGTTTTTCGGCAGCGGCTTTATTCAGGGAAGAAACCGGAGGCTGCTGTTCTACACAATAGCCTGCCGTAGCTGCGGCAACGGCGGTTTGGCGGCGACTGGTGTGGACTCGTTTGAGTTGCAGTTCCACTTCCGAGAGGGCAGAGGCTATCTCTTGCAGTTGGCGGATATCTAAAAGTCGATCGTTCCCCATCAATTGTACTTCTGCGTTAGGCTGCCAAAAGCGTTCTCCTGCATTCAGCCTGACTTTTAGCTGCTGCCAAAGTTCAGTCCAAGTCGAGGCCGTGGCTGTTGCGGGTTCGCTGTTGGTTTCTGGGGGGAGTAGCAACAGTAGCTGTCCATCTTCTGTCTTGAGTCGGACTTGCAACTCTAAGCTGACTTCGGGTGTTGATTGAGGGGCGGCAGCAGCGGCTGCGGCGGAGGCATCGGGTGTCATGGGACAGTTTGATCTCGGGTAGGGACAGGTTAACATCAATATTAGCCTGAGTCGTCTTTTGCCTCAGCCTTTGGGGGGAAAAGTCTTGTTTTTTTATTTTTAACGGTAGTTAGGGCAATTTTATTTCGTTTGTGAACAAGATTTGATTTTAATTCATATCTTGCACCATTCTTAATAACAGGCAAGATGCCTGTTCCACAACCGATCAATTTTCTTGTGGGCCGTTGCTCTGAGCAACGCCCTGAAAGGATTATTTAGAATGGTGCAATATCTCAGTTTTAACGAACCGCAGAGGGCGCAGATCGCACAGAGAAAGAGAAGAAAGAGCAGAATAAAGTAGGGTGTTCTTCTACTGCGCACCTTACCGCTATAAGTAGCGCGTCAAACCACTTTTTACGTAAGTCTTTTAATTATTCATTTTCAATTACGTTATGCAGCAAATAGAACATTATCGCGGCAGTCTTCTCGGTTTAGCAGTTGGCGATGCTCTCGGAACAACTTTAGAGTTCTGTCGCCCAGGAACGTTTGCGCCTATTAATGATATGGTGGGCGGCGGCCCGTTTCGACTGCAACCGGGCGAGTGGACGGACGATACTTCGATGGCTCTTTGTTTGGCTGAAAGTTTGATTGAGAAACAAGGTTTCGATCCAGTCCATCAATTAGAAACTTATTTGCGGTGGAGTACAGACGGACATTTGAGCAGCACTGGTGAATGTTTTGATATTGGAAATACAGTGCAGCAAGCTCTTTGGAATTTTGAAGATACAAGAAAACCTTATTGCGGTTCTACGGATGCTTGGGCTGCTGGAAATGGTTCGATTATGCGCTTGGCTCCCGTGCCTTTGTTTTATGCTAAAAATCCTTTGGAAGTCATAGAAAAATCTGGACAAAGTTCGAGAACTACTCACGGTGCTGCTACTTGTGTGGATGCTTGCCGCTATTTTGGTGCTTTAATTGCGGGGGCTGTGAATGGAGTTGCTAAAGATGTGTTGCTTTCGGAAAGATATTGTCCGATTTCTGAATATTGGGCAGCAAATCCGCTGGTAGCAGAGATTGATGAGATTGCGGCGGGTTCTTTTAAACAGCGACAACCTCCTGAAATCAAAGGTACTGGTTATGTTGTCAAGTCTTTAGAGGCGGCACTTTGGGCGTTTTACAACAGTTCTTCTTTTGCTGAAGGCTGTTTGTTGGCTGTGAATTTGGGCGACGACGCGGATACTACTGGTGCGGTTTACGGACAATTGGCGGGGGCTTTTTACGGGGAGGAGGGAATACCGGAAAAATGGCGATCGCAATTGGCGTATCTCCCTTTAATAGCATCTTTCGCCGATCGACTCTTGACTTTATCTCGATCGAGCTGAATGTTTACCACAGTTTTCCACTGCATCACAACAGAGTAATCGGTCATCGGTAATTGTCAACCGCTAAACTGCGACTAATGATATCAAATCCGGTAGCATCGGAATTCATATTACCGAAATCAGGACACGGCAGTGCCGTGTCCTTACAATTAATCTGGGTAAGGACACGGCACTGCCGTGTCCTGGGTATTATTCCGATGCAACCGGAAACGATATGACTCCTGACTAATAACTGCAAAACTTCTTGACTTTTGCAGCAAGTTGTGTTTAGCTGATTTACTCTGCATATCTCTAAAAAAAAAAGATTTATTTACAAATCTTAATTTTTGATTAAATTTAGTATTATAATCTTGGTAACTTCCAACTAAGTATTTATTCTCACTATCATGATAGCGGATCAATTTCCTTGGCTGACCGCAATAGTCATCCTACCCCTCCTAGCTTCCCTCGCCATCCCTTTTCTCCCCGATACAGACGGCAAAACCGTCCGCTGGTATGCGCTAGGCGTAGGTATTGCAGATTTTGTATTAATGTGCTGGGTGTTTTGGACACATTACGATCCGAGTATCTCTAGTTTCCAAATCGTAGAACAATATTCCTGGATACCTTCTTTAGGCCTCAACTGGTCTGTTTCCGTTGACGGACTGTCAGTTCCGTTGGTACTGTTGGCGGGATTGGTGACGACGCTATCTATTTTTGCTGCATGGGAAGTCGATCGCAAGCCGAGACTCTTTTACTTCTTGATGCTGGTGATGTACTCCGCACAAATAGGAGTGTTCGTCGCCCAAGACATCATGCTGCTGTTCATTGTCTGGGAACTCGAACTAATTCCCGTGTACCTGCTAATCTCGATTTGGGGCGGACAAAACCGCCGCTACGCAGCTACCAAATTCTTGATTTACACCGCAGGCGCTTCCATCTTTATTTTGATAGCTGCCTTAGCAATGGCATTCTACGGCGGAGGCACCCCCACCTTCGACATGGTAGAACTAGGCTTGAAGGACTACCCACTGGGTTTAGAATTACTGCTTTATGCGGGATTGTTAGTTGCCTTCGGCGTGAAACTGGCGATTTTCCCCTTTCATACATGGCTACCTGACGCCCACGGCGAAGCATCTTCTCCCGTGTCGATGATTCTGGCCGGCGTATTGCTAAAAATGGGCGGATACGGACTGATTCGCCTGAATTTGGAACTTCTCCCCAAAGCACACGTTTACTTTGCACCGATTATGGCGGTGCTCGGCGTGGTCAATATTATCTACGGCGCGCTTAATTCCTTCGGCCAATCGAACATGAAGCGCCGCTTAGCGAATTCGTCGATTTCTCACATGGGATTCGTGTTGTTGGGTATTGCTTCTTTCACGGATTTGGGAATCAACGGGGCGCTGTTGCAAATGATTTCCCACGGTTTAATCGCCTCAGTATTGTTTTTCCTGGCTGGCGTTACTTACGATCGCACCCATACAATGATCATGGACGAGATGGGCGAGATTGGAAAAGTCATGCCGAAAGTGTTTGCCTTGTTTACCGCAGGCGCGATGGCATCTTTGGCACTCCCCGGCATGAGCGGTTTTGCTAGCGAATTGTCAGTGTTTGTGGGCGTGGCAACTAGCGATATGTACAGCGGTTCTTTCCGCGCGGTGACAGTGTTCTTGGCGGCAGTAGGACTGATTTTGACGCCGATTTATTTGCTCTCAATGCTGCGACAGTTATTTTACAACTGTGGGACACTAGCGGCTTGCGACCTTGAGGATCTAAATTTGCAGAATCAGAGAAACAATCTGGATGAAGCGGTTTGTTTTGGTAATAGTTGCGTTTTGCCTGGTGATGCACCGTTTATTGATGCTAAACCTCGGGAAGTGGCGATCGCATTTTGCTTTTTGATACCAATTGTCGGCATTGGTTTTTATCCCAACATGGCGATGCAAGTTTACGACGCGAAGACTGTGGCAGTGAACGCCACAGTCCGGCAATCTTATATCCAAATCGCTCAAGACAATCCTCAGATTTATGCGAAGGGATTTTTGGTTCCCAGAATTGCCCAAGCTCAAAAAGCGCCGACTTTGGGCAAAATTATCGGGTCTGAATCTGCATCGGTTTTTGGAATTGTCAAATAATTTTATCGAATTCTGTTTGTGTTGAAAATTGGGCGATCGCTTTTGTCAAAGAGCGATCGCTTTTTTGTTAAGACTGAAGTTCCGAAATAATTGCCGCCAGATTCTCCCTAGCATATCCAACCTCAAGAATTGATTTATCCTCCTGATCGGAGGCAACTTTATTCAATATATTGAGCGGTTCTTCAGAGCCTGTAGTCTTCAAAAACAACACTTGCAACCGATTTTTTACTAATTCTAAAATAGAGAGGCTTCGAGCCTCTTTCCCTCCTTTTCCTTTAGCCATATTGACACTCAAATTGTGAGTTTTCAACAGCCCCATTCTTTCAATTCCTTGCGTCTTAACCGTCTCCAAAACCTCTGCTCGAATTTGCTCGACTAATCTGTCGGTCACATATTGCACGATCAAAGGCTGAAGCATAAAAACAGTTTCCCCGCCCTCACTGATTTTGTCAATCAGCGAGCGACGGCCCAGAGAATCGAGATTTTTTAGCAAATCAGAAAGCGATGAATTGACCAACATCTGCTCTCGTAAAGTCGCCAGGGAAATCTGGCTTTGAGCAATAGCAATCCAGTAAGCAATCTCTTGTTCAGAACTAGACATTCGATCGAACTGTTGGGCCAGCAAATTGCTGATATGTTCTTCAATAAATAACGCCGTTGCTTCCAAAAACTTTAAAACATTCCCCTCAAAAAACTCGTGAATTGTTGTCGCTACAATCTTTAACGCTAACAGATTGCCTCCGTACCGCGATAACAAGATTTTCCACTCTCGATCGGAAGCAGATAAACCTTTTTCTTGGAAAATCTCCCGCGCAATTTCCTCGGAAATCGCAGGTTTTAAAGACCGCACTTTTTCTCCCCCCAACAAAGCCAGTTCCGTAGGTTCTTCCGAACTAACTAGCACTAAACAGCTATTGTGATTGACTTCACAGAGCCGCACAATTAAATCTCGATATCCTTCGTAGTCTTCGCGGTAGTGTCCGGCTAATTCTTGGGGTCTGAGAACCGCTTCAAAATCGTCTAAAATTAGCAGACAGCGGTGCTTCCGTAGCTCCTCTACCAAGCGGGAAATTTTCCCGTTGAGGTCGCTCCTCTTCGAGGGCTCCGCTAACGGCAGATCGGGTTTTTGTTGGTTAGAAAAAAGTTCAATTAAGTTACTTAGGAAGTCGGATGGTGCTGGTGTCGATCGCAGCGATCGCCAAATCACAAAATCAAACTCATTCTGTACCTGTTTTGCCAACTGCACCGACAGAGTTGTTTTGCCGCTACCAGCCAAACCCAGCAGCGCTACCAGGCGACAATTATCTGATAAAATCCACTGCTTTAAAGTAGTTAATTCTTCAGTCCGTCCGTAAAAAACCGAAACATCCGGTGCTTGACCCCAATCTTGCTGTCGGCCCCCGGCCGCCAGGTTGAATAGAGATCCTTTACCTCGACTAAAATCGCTCGTTCCCTGGTCGGTGTGGTATGAAAACAGCAACTGATGCCTCAATTCCGAAAGCTTTCCAGGGCCGTTCCCCCCGATCTGAAACTTTTTGTAAACTTCGCCGAGTCTTTTGCGAACGGCGATGTCGCTAATGCCAAGCTTGGTTGCAATTGTCGCCGTAGATTGACCGTCAAGAGCCATAAAGACTGTTTCTAACTCGGCATCTGTGACTGCGCGCTGTTTGGCGATCGTTTGCACAAAGTTTTGAGGAATCGGAGTAGTCAAGGTAAGAATCTCGCCTATACTAAAAAAATCTATCTTCTATTATATTATGTGAGTTCTCGCGGGCGAGCAATTGAATCGAACCTGCAAACGTTCAGCTTGCTTTTTGCTGTTTGGGCAGTTTTAGATATTTATACTCAATTATCGATTGTGATACAAGTTTCAATAAAGAATGCAACTGTAGGCCCGCGATCCAAACCCATACAGAATCAGTGATTCGCAATTCTTAAATTTTTTAATTCTTTAATTTAAAAGGGTAGGAGTAACCGGGAATCGATCGGCATTAATTGTTGCTGCGATCCTACCGTAGAACCTATTGTCGGGTGGGTGGAGGCGCGGCGATTAATCTGTAGAACCAAACGATAAATCTCCAACCGCGCCACCACCCACTGCGAACCAACAACCGGGTAAATTCACATTTCATGAAAGCAGCGCTTTATCAGCCAAAAACCTTCGCACTAGCGCGGTATTCTTCCGTCGAAACCAGCCGCCAACTCCCATCGCCCAAAAGTTCCAAAACCTGCTGGTGATATTTCACTAAACTCAATCGGTGGCCGACACTCACAAACGTAGTTTTAGTGGCTTGCAACTGCTCGTATAAATGTTGCTCGTTCTTCAAATCCAAAGCACTTGTCGCCTCATCCAAAATAGTGTATCTCGGTTCCGTCAATAACAATCTAGCAAAAGCTAAACGCTGCTGTTCTCCCAGCGACAAAATCTCACCCCAATCTAAATCCGCATCAAAACCGCCCAATCTGTCCGGCAAATCTGCTAAGTTTACTGATGCCAAAACGCGGCGCAATTTTTCCTCATCAACCTCGCTGCTGCTGTTGGGATAGAGAAGTTGCGATCGCAAACTACCCAAAGTCATATAAGGACGCTGCGGCAAAAACAGCATTTCCCCCAATTCCGGTCGCGCCAAACGGCCTGTTCCAGAGTCCCACAAACCCGCAATTGCCCGCAGCAAAGAACTCTTCCCAGCACCGCTTTGCCCGACAATTAACAGTCCTTCCCCTGGCGACACGGCTACCGACAAATCGCTAATTAAAGTCTTTTGATGCTTCGGAGTATTTAAAGTAACCTGTTCCAGTGTCAATTGCGAACTTATAACTGTATCGATTGTTCTGAAGTCTAGTTGTACAGCACTTTTTGCATTTCTTAGAGACTCATTAAACGTGGCTAAACGATTAATGCCCGCTGCAAATAAACTCAAGCTTTCAATCCTATATACAACCAAAGAAAATGCTTCTGACACCTGACGAAAAGCAAATTCAGCTTGAGTAATATCGCCGTATCTGATTTCACCTGCAAAGTAGATAGAAGCCAGGAATAAAGAGGGAATAATATAAGTTGCATATCTATAGCTAACTCTAAAATATCCCAGATTCCGCTGCCAACCAATTAGGAAATTAAAGTTCCGAACTGCTTCTAAAAATCGGTGTTTAACCTGAGCAGATTCCTGTGCTTCTCCCCGGTACAAAGCAATTGATTCTGCATTGTCCCGAATGTGAATTAATCCATAGCGAAAGTCAGCCTCTCTGGAGAGCTGATTGAAGTTCAAAAATATCAACCTTTTGCCAAAAATTACCATGACTGTCGTGCCAAAGACAGCATAAATAATTAGTCCTATCGAAAGACCTTTGGAAATAGACCACAGAATGCCTGTAAAAGAAATAATATCGATAACTGCCCCCAAGATCAGCAGCAAAAACTCTAAACTTGTGCTAGTGAAAGAATTGATATCTTCAGCAATCCGCTGGTCGGGATTGTCGATTTCCTTCTGAGAATTGATTTCGTAATAAGCGCGGTTTTGAAAATAACTACCCAGGAAACTATCAGTCATCCACTCTCGCCAGTACAATCCCAGTTTATCTTGGGTATAGCCGTAAATAACAACTATCGGGGTACCGATAATAAAAACTCCAGCATAAACCCACATAAACCGCCAAAAAGTAATCTGATCTTTTTCAGCCAGCGCTGTCGTGAAAAAATTACTAATATAGCTAATGACTACGTTAATTCCGCTAACAGACAGCGACAAAAATAGCAGCAGAGCTAACATTATCCACTGCTTCCAGCGCGGTATCAACTTGCTTCTGAAAAAGACAAAAGCAGCCAGCGGGAGAATTAGCATTAAACCAACGATCGCAATTGTCGGTGAGTAGATAATTCCTTTGATCAAAGTAGCTAAGCCAGCCGCAACCCCGTTAAAAGCCTCTGGAAAAAAGGCTTGAGCAGCCAAACTGACAACACTGACAGCCACAAACATCGCAGCGAACAGAAATAGCAACAACAGCGCCACTAATCCTAAAAAAATTTTGCCGCCTCCAGGCTCTAAAGGATAAAAGTAAGGTTGGGCGATCGCAATAAATCTCTGCCACAACTGACGGTCAAATCGATTCATCTTTGCTTTTTACAAAACTACTTCGACTTTTCTAACATATCAAGTTTTATTACCCATTGTCGCAGTAATTTATTCAAGAGTTCAGGTAAAAAAATGGCATTACCGAAAGACTGATATAGCCTGAGTCTTTCGGTAGTCGGGTCTGAAGGCACTTATGCCCAAGACAATAAAACCAAAAGTTTTAACAATTAAGAACGTTTTCATCGTCAGACCGATTGCTATATTTGCGGAGAAATTAGGCCATGAGATAAAAAAGTTTGGACGTTAGTTGTGGAGCAAATCTCAAATCTCAAATCTATCTAGCTGGAAGAAGTCGCGCTGTCGCCGGCTAACTCCGACTGCGATTGGCTGCTGTAAAACCGCTGGCTCATCCCTAAAATTACTTGTTTCATTACCCAATACAAAACAGCAATTACTACAAAAGTTACAGCCATTACTAAAACCGGACGCTTGCCAATCAAATCGTTCATTACGGTGTTAACCAGCGCATCGGGGTTAGTCAGAATGTCCCAACTGTTGAAGCGTATAAATCGCCCTAAATAAATCCCGATCGCCGAAAGTGCGTGTATAGTTATCTCCGTTGCCAGGATAAATTTACTCCAACCCTGTTGCTTCAAATAGTAACCCAAATTCATCACCGACAGCACGTAAGCCCCAAACCCGAGCAGCATAAACACCAGATACTGCGGGATCAAAGCTAGAGTCACAGCCCACACCGAGTACCCCTCTTTAATTTGCTCGATCAGGTGAATGATATCAGTTAAAACGTAGGGCGCATTGGGCAAAAAGGCGATCAACGCCAAAAAACCGCCCCACCAGCGGAGAGAGCGAACTCCGCGCTGCCGCAGTACCCAGATGTCTAAAGCCATCAGTGCCAGCGTAATCACGATCGCCCCCAAAACGTAAGTTTTGCCCACATCTTGCACAATGTGCTTCAGATAGGCCAAAACGTGGCGCGTGCTGGGCAAAAAAGTAGCGCCCAGGAGAAAGGCCGTACCCCACAGCAACCAGCGCGATCGGGGTTTGCGAAACAGCAAAAAACTCAGACCCAGCGGTACTAAAGCCAAAAACAAATTCCAAGACATCCAGCGGACATTGTGTCCCATTGCTTCCAGCGCTTCCAGGATTAATCCCATCATGTCAATTTTTATACAATTAAAGGTTTGATGCAGCTTCAATCTATCTTAGTCGTTAACTTGTAGGGTGCGTCAGCTTATGACTCCACGCCCGCGCCTGAAAATCAAGAACTGCTGACGCACCCTACCAATGTCGAGTCAATCTAAAATCTCAAATCTCAAATCTCAAATCGACTGACGCACCCTAGCACTGTGGAGTCAATCTCAAATCTCAAATCTCAAATCTCAAATCGACTGACGCACCCTAGCACTGTGGAGTCAATCTCAAATCTCAAATCTCAAA